>NZ_LATC01000018.1:0-63689 GCF_001414075.1 Mycobacterium sp. UM_11
CGGCAGCGTCAGATGTGTATAAGAGACAGGACGTAGGCGAGGCCGGTGGAGATGTCATCTTTGCGCTGCGCCAAGCCATTCACGAACTGGGACAGCTTGTCCAGACCGTCGGAGAACTCTCGGTCGCGGACGGCAAACGTGTGCAACACGGTATTCAAGTTCGTGATGAGCTGGGTGATGAGCTCGCTGCGCCCGGCCAAAGTCGAAGTCAGCATTGAGGTCTGGGCCAGTACCGAAGCGACGGTTCCGCCTTGACCCTGAAATATGCGAAGCAATTGGCCGGACAGAGCGTTGACCTGATCGGGGTCCAACGCCCGAAACAACGGCCGGAACCCGCCGATCAGCGCATCGATGTCCAGCGCTGGGGACGTCCGCGTCAACGGGATCGTCGCACCCGGCGGCAGCCGGCGCGCGCCCGGCCCTTCTTCCAGGGCCAGGTAACGATCGCCGATCAGGTTCTCGTAGCGCACAGCGACTTTGGTCCCCTCGGTGAGGCGCACGCCTTTGTCCACCGAGAAACCGATGGTGACGGTGCCGTCGCGCTGCAAGTGCAGGTCACCGACCTTGCCGACCTCAACCCCCGCGATGCGCACGAAGTTGCCGGACTTCAGGCCGGAGATGTTCGTGAAGACCGCCTGGTAGCCGGTGCGGTCCTCGAATCGAAACTGGCCGAAGACGGCGACCAGCGTGAACGTGAACACCGCACACACCGCGGTGAAAGCCGCGATGCGCACGATGATGGCGGACAACTTTCGTCTTTTCACGGCGGCGGTTGTCCCCCACGGTAGAAGTAGCGCGGCGCTTCCGGTGGGTTCTTGGTGGTCGGGAACCAGTTCGCCCACCACGGATTACCGGTGGCCATGTTGGTACGGATCTCGTTCGGGGCGGCGCCCCAGCCGGTGTCGGTCACCAGCGCACGCACCGGGAAGTTCGCACTCGGGTCGGGCAGCGACCCACAGCTCGGCTTGCCCCCCGGGCCGCCGGTGGCATTGGTTTTCGGCAGGTGTTTGGGGTACCGGTACGGATCGTCACCGAACAGCAGCCCGGCGTCCAAGATCACCGAATAGCCGTTGCCGCCCAACGCGTCTCGACCCCCGTGGTCCACGTACCACTGCGAGCCCTGGAACAAGCAGGTGAACGTCGGCGAGTATTTGTTCAGCAGCGCCGTGGTCGGGTCGAGCAGGTTGATCGACCGGACGATGTTGGATTCGTTCCTGCCGATGACGTTGATGCCGGTCTGGCTCAAACCGACCGCCGACAACAACAGCGTGTCAAGCGACCGTTGGTTTTCGGTCAGGGTGTTGCTGGTCGTCGCCGCCGAGTCCAGGATCGACAAAATATTCTGGGCGGCGTCGGAATAGATCGCCGTCGTCTTGCCGAACAGCCTCCAGTCCTTGTCGATGGTGTCCATGCGGGGATTGACGGTCAGCAACACGTCGTTCGCCCCGCTGATTGCCTGGCCGAGCCGTTCGCCCTTGCCGCGCAACGCTTCCGAGAAGGCGGACAAAATCGCGTTCAGCTTCGCCGGGTCGATCGCATGGACCACCGACTGGAGATTCTCGAAAACGGTGTTGACCTCGACCGTCACGTTGCGGGAGTGCAACACCGCGCCGGGCTTGAGCGGGGTCGCGCTGGGGTGTTCGGGCACGATCAGGTCGACGTATTTCGACCCGAACGCCGTGGTGGATTTGATTTCGGCCTCGAGGTTGCTCGGCAGGTATTTGAACGGGCCGGGCTGCATCTTCAGCTGTAGCTCAGCCGCTTTCACATTGGTGCCGATCGACGCCACCTGGCCGACCTGCACCCCGCGCAGCTTGACCTTGGCGCCCTGCTCCATCACGAGCCCGGCGCGGTCTGACACGAGCGTCAGCGGGATCGACTCCTGGAATTTTCCCGAGAACGCCCCCGCGGTCAATGCGATGATCGCCGCCACAAGGATGAACAGAGTAGGCGCCCACCAGATCGGGTCGATTCTGCTGCGGCGGACCCTGTTGCTTTGCCCCGGTCCACTCTCCCTGTGATTGCTCATGCCGTCATCCCGACAGGTTGAAGTTGCCGGACTGTCCGTAGACGGACAGCGAAATCGCCAGGCAGACAAAGGCCGTGACGATCATCGATGACCGCACCGAACGCCCGACAGCCTCCCCCACCCCGGCGGGACCACCTGTCGCGGTGAAACCGTAATACGTGTGGACCACCATCACGCCCGTCGCCATGGTCAGAGCCGCCAGAAACGACCAGAACAAGTCGGTGGGACGCAAAAACGTGGAGAAGTAGTGCTCGTACACCCCGCGCGACTGGCCATAGGTGTAAATCGTCAGGAACTTGGCCGCGATGAACGACATCAGCACCGCGACGGCGTATAGCGGGATGACGACCAGGATCCCGGCGATGATCCGTGTCGATGACAGATACGTGATCGCGCGGATGCCCATCACCTCCAACGCGTCGATCTCCTCGTTGATCCTCATGGCCCCCAGTTGGGCCGTCGCGCCGGCACCGATCGTGGCTGCCAGTGCCAGGCCGGCGGTGCACGGCGCGATCATCCGAACATTCAAAAAGGCCGACAGAAATCCGGTCAGCGCCTCGACCCCGACGTTGGACAGCGTGTCGTAACCCTGGACCGCGACCAGGGCGCCGGTGGTCAGGGTCAGGAAGCCGATGATGCCTACGGTCCCCCCTATCACCGCCAAAGCGCCTGTGCCCATTCCCATCTCGGCGATCAGCCGAAGCAGCTCGTTCGGATAGCGGCGCACCGCATCGGCGATGTTGACCAGGGATTGCCCGTAAAACGCCGTCTGTTCACCGAGCTTGCGGGCGTAATCGGTCACCCGCGGGCCAAGGCTGATGATCCACGACGGTTCCCCCGCTGCGTCGGTCACTTCGCGGTGACCTTCACGCCGAGCGCGGTGAGCACGATGTTGATGAAAAAGAGTGCCATGAAAGAAAAGACCACGGTCTCGTTGACGGCATTACCGACACCGGTGGGACCGCCGCCCACCGACAGGCCCTTGTAGCAAGCGATCAGGCCCGCCGACAACCCGAACAGCGTGGCCTTGATCAGCGACGTCACTACCTGCGGAAGCCCCGTAACAAGGGTCATTCCTGCGACGAAAGCGCCGGGGGTGACGTGCTGAACGAAGACCACGAAAACGTAGCTTCCCGTCAGCCCGGTGACCGCAACCACCGAGTACAGCAGGACCGCGACGAAAGTGGCGGCGATGATGCGCGGAACCACCAGGGCCTGAATCGGATCGACGCCGATCACCTTCATCGCGTCGATTTCCTCCCGGATGGTGCGGGCGCCCAGGTCTGCGCACATCGCGGTCGACCCGGCACCGGAGACGACCATCGCGGTGACGACGGGGCCGACCTGCGTCACCGACGCCAGACCCGCGCCCGCACCGGACAGATCACCGGCGCCGATCTCGACCAACAGGATGTTCAGGACAAACACGATGAGGACCGTGTACGGGATCGACAACATGATCGTCGGAACGATGGACACCCGTGCGACGAACCAGATCTGCTCCAGCAACTCCCGCCACGCCCACGGACCCCGCACCGCGGCGATCAGCGCTCGGGCGCTGAGTAGGAAGAACTCGCCCAGAGCATTCATGGGCTTCGCGATGGTGGAGCCGTTCACAAGGCTCGCTCCGCCCGACCGCCGTTCATATGGCCCAATCCCGTGTTCCATTCTCGTAATGCAATTAATGCGCCGGTAATTAACCGGCGCAAAAGCCGCGGATGTTTTTACACGCCGACTGCGATGTCAGTTTGCCGCGCATAGACCACGCCAGGAATTTACGGGCACGGCTATGCGCGCGTAAGAGTTGCAATCAACACGAAGAAATATGGCCAGCACCGAGTGAGGCTTGGCGGGAGTTCATGCCGTCGTCGATCATCACGGCATGCCATGACGTGAATAACCCCTGGTTAGGGCCCGATCCTGCGGCCGCACGGCGACCGGGGCCAGAGCGCGGGGTGGTTCGCGGGAGGGGCACGAAGGCGGCCGGACCAGCATGCGGCCAATGTCACATGCGTCGGCGAGCCCTCAGCTGGCGGGGTCGAAGAATGGCGACTCGTCGCTTGCCGAGTTTTCCATCGCAAACCTGGATGAGCGTTCACGGCCACCGTCCCGTTCGGCTATCGCCGCCACCGACACAGTCGGCGAGGGCCGGTATTCGAAGCAAGGGTTACGGTCAGGGTGAGCCTAAAAGGACCACCTGCGAGAGCATTTCCACCCGGATACGCTTGCGAGGTGACTGATCGCCCGTCCTCGTATCTGGTGCTGGCATCCCAACGCAGCGGCAGCACGCTGTTGGTCGAATCGCTGCGCGCGACCGGCGTCGCCGGCGAGCCGCAGGAGTTCTTTCAATACCTGCCGGCCACCAGCCAGGCCCCACAGCCGCGCGAATGGTTCGCCGGGGTGGAGGACGAATCGATCCTGAGCCTGCTCGACCCGCTTGATGCCGGGACGCCTGACCTCGCGCCGCCGGAGATTTGGCGGGACTACATCCGCACGGTCGGGAGGACACCGAACGGCATTTGGGGCGGCAAGCTGATGTGGAACCAGACTCCGCTGTTGCTTGATCGCGCAAAGAATCTGCCGAATCAAAGCGGTGACGGTCTGCGGGCCGCGATCCGCGACGTGGTGGGCGAGGAACCGCTCTTCATCTATGTCCACCGGCCCGACGTGATCTCGCAGGCGGTCTCGTTCTGGCGAGCGGTGCAGACGCGGGTGTGGCGCGGCCGGCCGGACCCGGTCCGCGACGCGCGCGCCACCTATCACGCCGGCGCCATCGCCCACGTCGTCACCATGTTGCGCGCCCAGGACGAGGCCTGGCGGAATTGGTTCGCCGAAGAGGACGTCAAGCCGATGGACATCCCCTATCCGGTCTTGTGGCGCAACCTGACTCAGGTGGTGGCCGCCATCCTGGAGGCCTTGGGACTCGACCCGCAACTGGCTCCCGAGCCGGTGCTCGAACGCCAAGCGGACCAGCGCTCCGATGACTGGGTGGGCCGGTACCGTGCGGATGCCGAAAAGCACGGCCTGCCAACCTGACCGCGACCGCGCGCCTAAATTCAGGGCGAGCCAATCACTTGGTGGCCGCGCCCCGAGACACCATCATTCGCAAAGGATGTGGCGCCCATGGCCGCCGCAGAGGACTGAGGAGCAAGCAGCATGGGTGACGCGAGTGATGGACACGATGAAAGGCCGCAATCACCGGGCTGGCCGGCGCGGCTCGGTTCGATATCGGTGGACTGGTGGGCGACCGCGGTGGCCGGCGTGATCGTCGCGCTGGCCGTGGCCAACCTGCTTCCGAAGATCCCGTGGTGACCGCATGAGCACCGTTCGCGTCGAACCCGACGAAACGTCGACCGAGGCCACATTCACCAGCGCACGTCCGCTCGACTATGTGCCGGGCATCCTGCTGTTGATCGGCGTCGGGGTGCTGGGCAAGTACGCCCAGATCTGGTGGAACACGCTGGCCAAGCACCACCACTGGACGGTGCCCGACATCGAATACGTGTTGTGGGCCATCGTGATTGGGTTGCTCATCACCAACACCGTCGGCCTGCACCCGATATTCCGGCCCGGCGTGCAGACCTACGAATTCTGGCTCAAGGTCGGGATCGTTGCGCTCGGTTCGCGGTTCGTCCTCGGTGACATCGCGAAACTCGGCGGCATCAGCCTGGTGCAGATCCTGGTCGACATGACGATCGCGGGGACGATCATCATCGTCGCGGCGCGCGCGTTCGGGTTGTCGGGCAAGCTCGGCTCGCTGCTGGCGATCGGGACGTCCATCTGCGGGGTGTCGGCCATTGTGGCGGCCAAGGGCGCGATCCGGGCCCGCAACGCCGATGTCAGCTACGCGATCGCGGCGATCCTGGCGCTGGGCGCGGTCTCGCTGTTCGCGTTGCCGCCGTTAGGACACGCGATCGGGCTCACCGATCACGAATTCGGCTTGTGGGCCGGGCTTTCGGTGGACAACACGGCCGAAACCACGGCCACCGGCTACCTGTATTCCGACCACGCCGGCAAGATCGCGGTGCTGGTGAAGTCGACCCGTAACGCGCTGATCGGGTTCGTCGTCCTGGGCTTCGCCCTCTATTGGGCCGCGCGTGGGCAGGCCGACGAGATCGCGCCCGGGGCCAAGGCCAAGGCCGCGTTCGTCTGGCAGAAGTTTCCGAAGTTCGTGCTCGGCTTCCTCGTGGTCTCCGCGATCGCGACCGCGGGCTGGCTGACCAAGGGCCAAACCGCCAACCTCGCCAACGTGTCGAAATGGGCGTTCCTACTGACTTTTGCCGGTGTGGGACTCAACACCGACATCCGCCAGATCGCGCGCTCCGGATGGCGACCGCTGGTGGTCGCCATCATCGGGCTCACGGTCGTCGCCGCGGTCTCGCTGGGCATCGTGTTGCTGACGTCGCGCGTGCTGGGTTGGTACACGGGCACTTAGCCGCGGGCCTGGGCCGTCAGCCGACGTTGGTGCCACCCTCGGCGATCCGGCGCACCGCCGCGAGGAAGACGTCGATCTCCTCGAACGTGTTGTAGAAAGCGAACGACGGGCGAACCGTGGCCTCCAACCCCAGTCGCCGCAGCGCGGGCTGCGCGCAGTGATGGCCGGCGCGCACCGCGATGCCCTCGGCGTTGAGCGCCTTGCCCACTTCGAGCGGATCGTGCCCGGCCAGCACGAAGGACAGCACACTGGCCTTCTCGGTTGCGGTACCCACCAACCGGACACCCGCGATGTCGGCCAGGCGCGGCGTTGCGTACTCCAGCAACGCGTGCTCGTAGGCCGCAATCCGTTCGATCCCCAATCGCTGCACGTACCGCAGCGCCTCGGTGAGCCCGACGGCGTCGGCGATGTTGCCGGTGCCGGCCTCGAACTTGGTGGGCGGCCCCTGATACAGCGAGCGTTCGATCGTCACGTCGGCGATCATGTGGCCGCCGCCCTGCCACGGCGGCGTTTCGGTCAGCGCCTCCTCGGTGCCGTAGAGCGCCCCGATACCGGTCGGACCGTAGATCTTGTGCCCGGAGAACACCAGGAAGTCGGCGCCGAGCTCGGAAACATCAACCGGCACATGCTGAATCGACTGAGCCGCGTCGATGAGCACCCGCGCGCCATAGCGATGCCCGAGCTCCACGATCTTGTCCACCGGGACCACCGTGCCCAACGCGTTGGACACCTGGCTGGCGGCCACCAGCTTCGTCCTGGGGCCGAGCAGTTCCTCGAATTCGCTCAGCAGCAGGTTGCCCGCGTCGTCGATCGGCGCAACCTTCAGGATCGCGCCCGTTTTCTGCGAAATGAGTTGCCAGGGAACGATGTTGGCGTGGTGCTCCAGGTGGGTGATGACGATCTCGTCGCCGGGTTGCAGATGCTTGCCGCCCCACGCATGCGCCACCAGGTTGATCGCCTCGGTGGTGCCCCGCACGAAGACAATGTTCTCGGAACTTGGCGCGCCGATGAATTCGGCCACGGTGTCACGGGCTTCCTCGTAGGCGTCGGTAGCCCTGGCCGCCAATTCGTGTGCGGCGCGGTGAATGTTGGAGTTCTCGTGCGCGTAAAAGTGTGACAGCCGGTCGATCACCACCTGCGGCTTCTGGGTGGTCGCCGCGTTGTCGAACCAGATCAGCGGCTTTCCGTTGACGACCTCCTTGAGGATCGGGAAGTCCGCCCGGATCGCGTTGACGTCGAACACCTCGTGCTCGTCGGGCAGCCGCGGCACCGCGTCGGCAACGCTGAGGAACGAGTAATTGTGTTCGTCGCCGGTCGGTGCGGGCGGCGCGGCGGGCACGGCGAGCTCCGACCAGCGAAGGTCGGGCACCGGCGGCGCCTGTGATCCCCAGGTCGGCACCGCGTACGGCGGGGCGGCGGGCACCCCGAGTCCGCCGAAGTCGCCCGACGCGGCGGTCGTGTCCGGCACACCACCCCGAGGCGCGACCGGAACGGTCTGCGGCGGGGCGTCGGGCTCCGGTGACGCAGGACCCGGCAGGTAGATGTCGGTGACACCCAGCGCCGGTATCGGGGCCGAATACACGTCGACCGCCGCGACGGCCGCCCGTCCGGCCGACGTCGCCGCCGTGGCGTCCGGCACGCCGCCGCGCGGGGCGACGGGCACCCCCTGCGGCGGCGTTTCGGGCTCGGGCGATGTCGGGGCCGGAACGTACACGTCGGTCAAACCCAGCGCCGGAATCGGCGCCGGATACACGTCGGCGGTGCCGGCGACCGCCTGCCCGGCCGACGTCGCGGCCGTGGCGTCGGGCACGCTGCCGCGCGGGGCCGGCGGCGCCGACTGCGGTGGGCCGTCGGGACCCGGCCGGATGCTGGCCGCGTACAGCTGGGTGGCCAACGCGGCGAGTTCCGCGGCGCTGATGGGCAGGTCGCTTTCGGCGTCTACCGCGCGGTACTCACTTGTACTCATGGAACTGGTCCACGGCGACGTCGTCGAGCACGGCGAGCGCGTCGTCGGTGAGCACGGCCAGGGACGAGTAGAGGGTGACCAAGTAGGTCGCGATCGCCGACTGGTTGATGCCGGTGAACCGCACCGACAGCCCCGGCGCCTGCTCGCCGACCAGGCCCGGCTGGAACAGGCCGACCACGCCCTGGCGCTCCTCGCCGGTTCGCACCAGGATGAACTTGGTCTTGCCGTCTTCCACCGGCACCTTGTCCGACGGGATGAGCGGGATGCCGCGCCAGGTGATGAACTGCGCACCGAACAGGCTGACCACCGGCGGCGGCACGCCGCGGTAGGTGGCCTCGCGGCCGAACGCGGCGATTCCCAGCGGATGGGTCAAAAAGAAGCTGGGCGTCTTCCACACCTTGGTGATCAGCGCGTCCAGGTCGTCGGGCGCCGGAGCGCCGGCCAGCGTCTGGATGGTCTGCTCCGGAGTCGCCTGGGCCAGCAGCCCGTACTCGGGGCTGTTGACCAACTCGAACTCCTGGCGCTCCTTGATGGTCTCGATGGTCAGCCGCAGCTGCTGGGCGATCTGGTCATGGGGACTCGAATACAGGTCGGAGACCCGAGTGTGGATGTCGACAAGGGTCGAGATGCTGCGCAGCGTGTATTCGCGTGGGCTGGTCTCGTAGTCGACGTAGGTCTCCGGCAGCGGCTCTTCGGTGCCCGCGCCCGCTTCGGCCTTGATCGCGACCCCTTCTGGGTTGACCACCCGGTTCACCCGGTACAGGCCCGCTTCCACCGGCACCCAGCTGAGCAGGTGCAGCAACCAGCGGGGCGTGATCGTGGAAAGCTGCGGGACGGTCTTCGTCGCGTTGGCCAGCTGTCTAGCTGCGAGATCGCCGAGTGCCTGAGACTCGCTTTGAGCCGACGTCATCGTGGTCCTTCCGTGCTCGATCGAATGCTGCAGCGTAGTGCGGCAGGTCCATGATCACCCGCCGTGACCGGCTTCGCGCGCCGAGCCTAGGAGACTCTCGGGGCGGCGCAAAGCATTACTCCCGTGCTGAGTTAAAGGGCCGTAAAGCGCCCGCAATCTGACAGTGATCTTTGTCTGGGCCTATAGTGGGGCCCATGCAACAGGCCGTTCAGCCGCGCTTCGTTCCTTCGCGCATTGCCGCCTGCTGTTGTTGTCGCTGTTGTTGATTTCCTGACGCTTTTTTGACGCAGTAGAAATCCCGCGCTCTCCCGCCGGTGGATGGGCCTTCCCACCCCGCGGTCGCCAGGCGCGCGTTCGCCAACCGGAAACTTTGTAGGAAGAACGACCAGCCATGACAGTGATGTCCCTATCCACCCGCGCCTCCGCGGCGGTTCAGACCCGTCACCGGGTCCTCGTCCGGCCCGCGACGGAAGTCGCGCGGATGACGCGCTACCGCGGCGGCACGTACTCCCACACCGTGGACACGATCGTGTTCGCCGACGGTAGCTCCGCCCGAACCGACCTCATCAGGGTCAATCCCAACCTGCACGCGTATTCATTGGACTTCTTCGGCATCGCCCCACATGAGCCGTCCCGGTACCGCCTGGACAGCTGGTCGGCGCTGCCCCACCTGCGCAGCCGCGACCACGAAGCCGAGGTCGATTGGATCCTGCGCAACTCCTTCCCGATGCGCACGACCGCCGAACTGAGCGAAAGCCTGCGCGCCGCGGGCAACCCGCTGGGCCGGGCCCATATCGGCGAACACGAGGCGATTGCCGCCACCCAGGCCGCGATTTGGCATTTCACCAACGGTTTGGCCCTGGACACCCGGCCGCTGAACGTTCCCGTCAAGGTGCGCCGAGCGGGCGGACGCGTGATCACCTTCGAATTCGACGGCGAACCGCAACTGGGCGGGTACTCGGTATGGGTGGCGTCGGACGCCGCCGTCGGACTGAAACTGCAGAAGTCCGCCGACGGCATTGCCTGGCAAGACATTTCGCGTTCCCAGCTGACGGTGGACGCGGGCAAGGGTCGCCACCGGCGCACGCTCGGGGTGGGTAGCACCGTTTCGGCCAGCAGCCACGGCAGCGGGGGTCGTGGGTATCGCCATTACCGATTGATCGCGACGACCGACGCGACCAATCCGACCATCGACCATGTTCGCTTCTGGCTGACCGGTGCCCGCCACTACCGCAATGCCGATCGAATTGTGCACCTCTACAATTATCTGATCACTGGGGCGCGCAAAGCCTTGCGCGATACGGTGGAACCACAACTAGTCGATACCGACGCAACCGCCAATTCGGAGCTCATAGGACCGTTTCAAGTGCCAATCCCGTTGACGCTCAATGTTGGTGACGGACACACACTCGTCGACTCCGACGGTGAGACGGTCGTCGGCGCTGTGCAGGCGGGCACGGACTTTTACCTGCGGCCCGCACCGGGTACGTCCACCACGACAGTCACCGCGACAACACCGGACAGCCTCACCGGGCGGGTGCTGACCGGAGTCGCAGTGGAGGGAGCGGCACATCGATTCACCCCCATCGCGCTGACCGTACCCACAGCCGTGGCCATCGAATACGACATCAGCTGGCCGACCGACGAGTCATGTACCGACATCGCCTGAGGAAGACAGATGAGCATCGCAGATAACGTCACACAACTGATCGGGAACACGCCGCTGGTGCGGCTGAACCGGGTCACCGAGGGGGCGGTCGCCGACGTCGTCGCCAAGCTGGAGTTCTTCAACCCCGCGAACAGCGTGAAGGACCGCATCGGGGTCGCCATGCTGGACGCGGCCGAGCAGGCGGGCCTGATCAAGCCCGACACGATCATCCTGGAACCGACGAGCGGAAACACCGGCATCGCGCTGGCGATGGTGTGCGCCGCCCGCGGCTATCACTGCGTGCTGACCATGCCGGACACGATGAGTAAAGAACGCCGAATGTTGTTGCGCGCGTTCGGCGCCGAGATCGTGCTGACGCCGGGCGCCGAAGGCATGGCCGGGGCCATCGCGAAGGCCGAAGAGCTCGCCAAGAGCGACCAACGGTATTTCATCCCGCAACAGTTCGAGAACCCGGCGAACCCCGCGATCCACCGCAAAACCACCGCCGAGGAGGTGTGGCGGGACACCGACGGCAAGATCGACTTCTTCGTCTCCGGGGTGGGGACCGGAGGGACGCTCACCGGCGTCGCCCAGGTCATCAAGGAACGCAAGCCGTCGGCGCGTTTTGTGGCCGTGGAGCCCGCCGCGTCACCGGTCCTGTCCGGCGGTCAGAAGGGTCCGCACCCGATTCAGGGCATCGGCGCCGGATTCGTCCCGCCGGTGCTCGAGATGGACCTGGTAGACGAGGTCATCACGGTCGGCAACGAGGAATCGCTCGACATGGCCCGTCGGTTGGCCCGGGAGGAGGGGCTGCTGGTCGGCATCTCCTCGGGCGCGGCCGTCGTCGCGGCGCTGCAGGTGGCCCGCCGTCCCGAGAACGCCGGCAAGCTCGTCGTGGTGGTGCTGCCCAGCTTCGGTGAGCGCTATCTGAGCACGCCGCTCTTCGCCGACCTGGCGGATTAGTCATGCTCGCCGCCATCCGACGTGACATCCGGGCCGCCAGGGAGCGCGACCCGGCCCGACCGACCACGCTGCAGGTGATCTTCGCGTATCCGGGCGTGCACGCCATCTGGGGCCACCGAATCAACCACTGGCTCTGGAATCGCGGCGCCAGGCTGGCCGCGCGGACGTTCGCCGAGCTGCTCCGCATCCTGACCGGAGTCGAGATCCACCCGGGCGCGGTATTGGGCCCCGGCCTGTTCATCGACCACGCGACCGGCGTGGTCATCGGCGAGACGGCCGAAGTGGGCGAGGACGTGACCATCTACCACGGGGTCACCCTCGGCGGCAGCGGCAGCGAAACCGGCAAACGCCACCCGACGATCGGCGACCGGGTGATCATCGGCGCCGGCGCCAAGGTGCTTGGCGCGATCAAGATCGGCGACGACAGCCGGATCGGCGCCAACGCCGTCGTCGTCAAAGAGGTTCCGTCAAGCGCCGTCGTCATCGGGGTGCCCGGACAGGTCATCAGCCGCCACGGGCGAAGCAGCCCCGACGACTCGATGATGCCCGACCTGGTGGGCGTCAGCCTCCAGTCGCTCCTCACCCGGGTGGCCAGGCTGGAGGCGGCTAACGACGGACAAGAGTCCGAAAGTGTCATCCGGCCACCGGAAGCCGGGGTATGGCACGGCGAAGACTTCTCCATCTGAGGTCCACGTGAGCACCCTTGTCATCGCCGGAACGGCGCTATTCGCGGCGCTGGGTGCCGCCACAGCTGCGGGCGCGATATTCAATCGACGCTCCGGGGTGTTGCGCGAGACCAATTCCGATTCCCAACAGGACACGTCGGACCTGGGGTTGGCGCAGACGGGGCCAACCGTGGTGCACTTCAGCGCCGCCTGGTGTGGCCCATGCGCGTCGGTGCGCCGCGTGGTCGACCAAGTCTGCGCCGATCTGCCCGACGTGTCGCACGTGGAGATCGACATCGACGCCAACCCCGTGGCCGCCAAGCGGCTGTCGGTGTTGTCGCTGCCGACGACGCTGATCTTCGACGCTCAGGGCCGTCAGCGGTACCGGACCGCCGGGGTGCCGAAGGTCGGCGACCTGCGCGCCGCGTTGCAGCCGCTGTTGGCCTAGCCTCGAATCATCAAGGTCTCGAACGACTTTCCACCCGCCAACTCGGCGAAGTATTACTCACGGTGAGCTTAATGCGGTAATGGAATGCGTTGTCGCCTCGGGCGTTGCACAGTGGGTTAGCAACGAATCGGAAGGCGCGCGATGACCGAGCTGCACCTGGCCGTTGGGCTGGACGGCTACGGCTGGCATCCGCACGCGTGGCGATACGCGTTCGCACACGGTGCGGCCGTGGGCGAACACCTCGGCGGCCGGTACTGGGCCGCCCTGGCCGCCGTCGCGGAGCGGGGCCTGCTCGACTTCCTGACCATCGACGACTCATTCGACGTTCAGCCGGGCCGGCGACCCGAGATATCGCCGCGGCGGCTGGCGGGCCGCGCGGACGCCGTGCTGGTGGCCGCGCGCATCGCGCCGGTCACCACTCACATCGGCCTGGTGCCGGTCGCGACGGTGACCCACACCGAACCCTTCCACGTGTCGAAAGCGATTGCGACACTGGACCACATCTCGCACGGTCGGGCGGGCTGGCAGGTGCGGATCAGCGCGACCGCGCACGAGGCCGCGCTCGTCGGTCGGCGGTCCGGCATGCAGACCGAGGAGCTCTTCGACGAGGCCGCCGACGCCGTGGAGGTCGCGCGGCGGCTCTGGGACAGCTGGGAGGACGACGCGGTCATCCGTGACGCGGCCACCGGGCGCTACATCGACCGGGACAAGTTGCACTACATCGACTTCGCCGGCGAACACTTCTCGGTCAGGGGCCCGTCAATCACCCCGCGGCCACCGCAGGGCCAGCCGGTGGTGCTGGCGCTGGCGCACGCGCCGCGGGTCTATGAGTTCGCCGCCACCAGTGCCGACATCGTCGCGGTCACCCCGCGCGACCGCGACTCCCTGCGCGCGATCCTGCGTGACGTCACCGAAGCGCAACGCGCCGCCGGCCGGACGCTGAAGGTGTACGCCGACCTGGTCGTCTCGCTGGTCGAGCACCCCCTGACACCCCCGGCGGCCATCTCCTCCGACGCACACGTGTTCGCCGGCAGCGCAAGCGATTTAGCCGAACTGTTGCTTGCCTGGCACGACGCGGGAGTCGACGGGATAAGGCTACGGCCCGCAGTCAACGCGATCGACCTGCCCGCGATCGCCGACGAACTCGTGCCATTGCTGCAGCGCGCCGGGGTGTTCCGCACCGGCTACCGCGACGGCGAAACGCTGCGCGAGCGCCTCGAATTGGCTCCCGCGCCCAACCGCTATGCGGCGGTGGCGCGATGACCGTCACCCCGCTCTCCATCCTCGACCTGTCCCCGATCAGCGCCGGGTGCGACGCGGCGACGGCGCTGCGGAACACCATCGACCTCGCGCAGCACGCCGAACGATGGGGTTACCAGCGCTACTGGCTCGCCGAGCATCACTTCGTCGCGGTGGCCAGCTCGGCGCCGGCCGTGCTGATCGGCCAGATCGCAGCCGCCACCGACCGCATCCGGGTGGGGTCCGCGGCGGTGCAGATCGGCCACACCACGCCGATCGCCGTGGTCGAAAGCTTCGGCGTGCTCGACGCGCTCTATCCCGGCCGCATCGACATGGGCCTGGGCCGATCCGGGCAGCGGCGCAGGGAGGCCGTCGCATCGCCGGAGCCGACAACCTCGTCTGCGCCCCCGCCGTGGCGAGACGTCGACGGCATCGTCATCCCCGCGCCGTTCGACCCGACTGCGCTGATGAAGAGCGACCGGATGCGGGCACAGGCCTCGGTGCTCGCCCAGCCCTGCGCGCAAGCCGCCGACTTCGCCGAGCAGATCGACGCCATCGAAGCGCTACTCGACGGCACCTACACCGTCGACGGCCACGAATTGCACGCCGTCCCAGGCGAACACGGGCAACTGACGCCGTGGATCTTCGGCAGCACCCGCGGGCAGAGCGCGGAGGTCGCCGGCGCGCGCGGGCTGCCGTTCGTGGCGAGCTACCACATCACCCCGGGCACCGCGCTCGGCGCGATCGCCGCCTACCGCGACGCGTTCCGGCCGTCCGCCCGGCTGGCCGAGCCGTACGTGGTGGTCTCCGCCGACGTCGTCGTCGCCGAGGACAGCGCCACCGCGCGTCACCTCGCGTCAAGCTATGGGCACTGGGTCTACTCCATCCGAAGCGGGCAGGGCGCCATCCCCTACCCCGATCCCGACCTCTGCGAACCCCTCACCAACGACGAACTCGGACTGGTGGCCGACCGCACCGCAACGCAATTCGTCGGCAATCCGGACGAGGTCGCCGATCGGCTGGAGCTGCTGCGTAGGGTGACCGGCGCCGACGAACTCGTGATCACGTCGGTCACGCACCGGCACACCGACCGGCTGCGCTCACACGAGCTGATCGCCAAGCGCTGGGGGCTGACCGGATGAGCGCACGAACAGTCAAGCGCCGCAAGCAGATAATTCTCGGCGCGCACTTCCCCGGGGTCAACAACACCACCGTGTGGTCCGACCCCGACGCCGGCAGCCAGATCGCGTTCGAATCGTTCGTACACCTCGCCCGGACCGCGGAGCGAGGGCTGTTCGACTTCTTCTTCCTGGCCGAGGGCCTGCGGCTGCGCGAACATCGCGGCAGGATTCACGACCTCGACGTGGTGGGCAGGCCCGACACGTTCACGGTCCTGGCCGCGCTCGCCGCGGTCACCGAACGGCTGGGCCTGGCCGGAACCATCAACACCACGTTCAACGAACCTTACGAAGTGGCAAGGCAATTCGCCACGCTGGACCACCTCTCCGACGGCCGGGCGGCCTGGAACATGGTCACCTCGTCCGACGCATTCACCGGAGAGAACTTCCGGCGCGGCGGGTTCCTCGACCACGCCGATCGGTACAAGCGGGCCGAGGAATTCATCACCGTCGCACGGAGATTCTGGGACGGCTGGGCACCCGATGCCGTGCTCGCCGACGTCGACGCGGGCGTCTATGCCGATCCCGCCCGGATCCACACCGTCGAACACCGCGGCGCGCAGTTCGACATCCGCGGCGTGGCGTCGCTGCCCGCCGGCCCTCAGGGCCATCCGCTGCTGCTGCAGGCCGGCGATTCCAGCGATGGCCGCGATTTCGGCGCCCGGCATGCCGATGCCCTGTTCACGTTGCACGGATCGCTCGAGGCCGGACAGCGCTATTACGCCGACGTGAAGAGCCGCGCCGCCGCCCATGGGCGCGACCCCGACCAACTCAAGGTCCTGCCGGGTGCGACGTTCGCGCTCGGCGACACCCCGCAAGAGGCGGAGGACCACGCCCGTCACATCCGCGAGCAACAGGTGAGCGGCCCGACCGCGATCGCGTTCCTGGAGCAGGTCTGGGGCGTCGACCTGTCCGGCTACGATCCCGACGGGCCGCTGCCCGACACCGACCCCGTCGAGAATCCGCACATCACCCGGGGCCGCGTCCGCCACGGCGACCCGAAGGCGGTCGCCGCCGCGTGGCGCGCCCGCGCGCAGGCCGAGAACATGTCGATCCGCCAGCTGATCATCGAGGTGACGAGCCGTCAGCAGTTCGTCGGGACGCCGGCGCAAGTCGCCGACGAGATCGATCGGCATGTGCAGGAGGATGCCTGCGACGGGTTCATCTTGGTGCCGCACCTGACGCCACGCGGCCTCGACGAGTTCGTCGACAAAGTGGTGCCGCTGTTGCAGGAACGCGGCAGCTTCCGCACCGAATACCACGGCGCGACGCTGCGGGAACACCTGGGTTTGTCGCCGGTTCCCGGGTGGTCGGGCCGAAGCACGGGTGTCGCTGTCGGCGACTGACGACCCGGCCCGACTTCCGACCTTCTTCGAGATGCGGTCACCGCGATCGACGCTACGGTTGGCCTAACGCGCCACGCCACGGACGGAGATTGTCGATGAGCGACGCCCACGCACCACGGATTCCGCCCGCACTGGCCGCGCCGAGCCTGAACCGGGGGGTGGGCTTCACGCACGAGCAGCGGCGGCGGCTGGGGTTGACCGGGCGACTGCCGTCCGCGGTGCTCACGCTCGACCAACAGGCCGACCGGGTTTGGCGGCAATTGCAAAGCCTGGCAACCGATCTGGGCCGCAACCTGCTGCTGGAGCAGCTGCATTACCGCCATGAGCTGCTGTACTACAAGGTGCTGGAAGACCATCTGCCCGAACTGATGCCGGTGGTCTACACGCCCACGGTCGGCGAGGCCATTCAGCGGTTCTCCGACGAATACCGCGGACAGCGGGGGCTCTTCCTGAGCATCGACGAGCCCGACGAAATCGAGCCGGCCTTCGCGACTTTCGGGCTGGAACCCGACGACGTCGACCTGATCGTGTGCACCGACGCGGAAGCGATCCTGGGCATCGGCGACTGGGGCGTGGGCGGCATCCAGATCGCGGTGGGCAAGCTGGCGCTCTACACCGCCGGCGGCGGCATCGACCCGCGCCGCTGCATCGCGGTCTCCCTCGACGTCGGGACCAATAACGAACAGCTGCTTCAGGATCCGTTCTACCTGGGCAACCGGCACGCCCGTCGCACCGGCCAGGAATACGACGACTTCGTCAACCGGTACATCGAGACCGCGCACCGGCTGTTTCCGCAAGCGATCCTGCACTTCGAGGACTTCGGCCCGCTCAACGCGCGCCGGCTCCTGCACGCCTACGGCGAGAAGTACTGCGTGTTCAACGACGACATCCAGGGCACCGGCGCGGTGGTCGTCGCGGCGGTGTACGGCGGCTGCCATCTCACCGGTGTGCCGATGCGCGACCAACGGGTGGTTGTCTTCGGGGCAGGGACCGCCGGGATCGGGGTGGCCGACCAGATTCGCGACGCGATGGTGTCCGACGGCGCCACCCCCGAGCAGGCCAGCGCGCAGATCTGGCCGATCGACCGGCAGGGCCTGCTATTCGACGACATGGCGGACCTGCGCGATTTCCAGGCGCCCTACGCGAAGAACCGCAGCCGGTTGGGCATCGGCGCCGGGGACCGGGTGGGATTGGTCGACACCATCAAGCTGGCTTCCCCCACCGTCCTGCTGGGCGCTTCGACCGCGTTCGGCGCCTTCACCGAGAAGGTCGTGCAGGCCATGACCGCGTCCTGTGTGCGCCCGATGATCTTCCCGCTGTCCAATCCGACCTCGCGCATGGAGGCCATGCCGGCCGACCTGCTGCAATGGTCCGACGGCAAGGCGCTGATCACCACCGGCACCCCGGTCGCGCCGGTCGAATTCGACGGCATCGCCTACACGATCGGCCAGGCCAACAACGTGCTGGTTTTCCCGGGAATCGGGCTGGGCATCATCGTCGCGGGGGCGCGGCTGCTGACCAAGGGCATGTTGCAGGCGGCGGCCAAAGCCGTTGTGCGACAAGCTAATCCGTCGGCCCCCGGGGATTCCCTGCTGCCGGACGTCAAGGATCTGCGGGCCATCTCGACCGCGGTCGCCGAGGCCGTGTATCACGCGGCCGTGGCCGACGGGGTGGCCACCCGCACGCACGCCGACGCCCGCCAGGCCGTCCTGGACGCTGTATGGACTCCGGTCTACGACTAGCGGCTCGTCGAGGCTGTAATACCGGCTCGGTGCCGAGAACTTGCTCCCCCGCCTGGACTCGAACCAGGAACCTATCGGTTAACAGCCGAACGCTCTGCCAATTGAGCTACAGGGGATCAACACAATCGCGGGACGACTCTAGCGTACTGGCATTACCGCACCCAACTGGACGGGAGGCGCCTCTGGCCGCTGATCTAAGCCGATCGGACGCGCACGCACCCGGCCGGGTGAGGCAGGATGGAACGGTCGCTAGTCGGGAGGAACGTTTTGATCCGGTATGTCGTGGTGCTTGGACTGGGGTACGTGCTGGGCTCGAAGGCCGGGCGTCGCCGATACGAGCAGCTCGTCGGCACGTATCGCGCGCTGACCAGCAGCCCGGTGGCCAAGTCGGTGATCGAAGGGGGCCGCCGCAAGATCGCGAACCGGATCTCCCCGGACGCCGGGTTCGTCACCGTCGCCGAGCTCGACGACCAAACGGCCATCTTGGAGCGCGACGCCCAGCGACCGGCCGACGAGGCCCTCACATCGTCAGATCGTCGCCGCTAGCCTGCTCGAGCAGGCTGCGCCGGTAGGCCTCCATCGCGACCAGGTCACCGAATAGCGCGTGGTACTCGTCGCCCTGGTCGATCGGCGACATGCGCTGCAGCTTGGACTTCACCTCGGCGATCTGGCGGCCCATCCACACCTCCTGCAGGCGGGCCAGCACGCCCGCGATGTAGCGCGGCAGCTTTTCGTCGTCGACCGCGACGGCCTCCACCCCGAGCTCGCTGATCAGCCCCGCGGTCAGCTCCGAGGTGGCCCGCTGGCGCACCGCGTCGATCCACTGCGCCCCGGTGACGCCGCTCGACGTGCCGCCCGCGGCCTCGATCGCCCCGCGCACGGCGGCGTAACCGGGGTGGGTGAAGCTTTCGACCGTCAGCGTGTCGAACACCGGCCCGGCCAGGGCCGGGTACTGCAGCGCCGACTTGAGCGCCTCGCGCTGCGGCCACAGGGTCGGGTCCCGCGGGTCCGGGCGCGTCGCGGCGGGTTGGGCCGCGGCCGCGGGCCCAGAAACCCGCCCACCCCCGCGGAGGTCCGCCGAGACTCGGGGTTTCTTGGCCTCCTCGCGCACTCGCCCGATGACCTGGGCCACGTCGTCCCAGCCGACCCAGCCGGCGAGCTGGCGGGCGTACTCGTCGCGCAGCGTTGGGTCTTTGATCTGGCCGACCATCGGCACGCAGCGGCGCAGCGCCGCGACCCGGCCCTCGGCGCTGTCCAGGTCCATCTCGGCGATCGCGGTGCGTATCGCGAACTCGAACAACGGCGTGCGCCGGGCCACCAGGTCGCGCAGCGCGCCGTCGCCGGATTTCAGCCGCAGGTCGCAGGGGTCCATGCCGTCCGGTGCCACCGCGACGAACGACTGCCCCGCCAGGTTCTGCTCGCCGCCGAAGGCCTTGAGCGCGGCCGCGCGCCCGGCCGCATCACCGTCGAACACGTAGATCAGCTCGCCGCGAAAGAAGCTGTCGTCCATCATCAGCCGGCGCAGCATGCCCAGATGCTCGTCGCCGAACGCGGTGCCGCACGACGCCACGGCGGTGGTGACCCCGGCCAGATGCATCGCCATCACGTCGGTGTAGCCCTCGACCACGACCGCCTGATGGCCCTTGGCGATGTCGCGTTTGGCCAGATCGATGCCGAACATCACCGACGACTTCTTGTACAGCAGCGTCTCGGGCGTGTTGATGTACTTGGCTTCCATCGGGTCGTCGTCGAACAGCCGGCGGGCGCCGAACCCGATGACCTCGCCGGCCGCAGTGCGGATGGGCCACAGCAGCCGCCGGTGAAAGCGGTCGATCGGGCCGCGCCGCCCCTGCCGCGACAACCCGGCCGCTTCCAGCTCCTTGAACTCAAAACCCTTGCGTACCAAGTGTTTCGTCAGCGAGTCCCATCCGGACGGTGCGAAGCCGCAGCCGAAACGGCGGGCCGCCTCGGCGTCGAAGTTGCGTTCCGTCAGGTATTGCCGGGCCGGCGCGGCCTCGCCGGATTCCAGGGCCGCGGCGTAGAACTCCGCGGCGGCCGCGTTGGCCGCGACGAGCCGGCTGCGGCTCCCGCGATCGCGTTGCACGCTGGTCGCCGGGCCGGTGTAGCTGATGGTGTGGCCGATCCGGTCGGCGAGCAGCTCGACGGCCTCCACGAAGCTGACGTGCTCGATCTTCTGGATGAACGCGTAGACGTCGCCGCCTTCGCCGCAGCCGAAGCAATGGAAGTGGCCATGGTTGGGGCGGACGTGAAACGACGGCGACTTCTCGTCGTGAAACGGGCACAGGCCCTTGAGCGAATCGGCGCCGGCGCGCCGCAATTGGACGTAATCGCCCACCACTTCCTCGATGCGGACCCGCTCGCGGATGGCGGCGATGTCCCGATCGGGGATCCGGCCCCGGCCCCTGGGCCGGGCGTCGTCATCCGCGCGCGGGGCGCGCCCCCACGAACCTGCCGGGCTGGACATCGGCTCAGTCTAGAGCGCCGACCGGGCCGGCTAACCGGTTCCGATGACCCCGCATGCCACCCGTTCCATCGCGTGGTCGGTGTTCTCGGCGCCGTGCAGCATCAGGGCCGTCTTGTTGCCGCCCAGCAACTCGTCCCGATTGAACGCGTCGGTGGTGGTGACCAGGTAGGCCGAACCGTCCGACCGCACCTCCAGCGAGGTCAGGTCGCCGCTTTCCGGCTTGCCGGTGTGCCCGGGGGCCTGGTAGTGACCGCCGGCGGACAGGAAGTTTCCGGGCGGGCCGCCGGTCGGGGCGACCGAATTGGGCTCGCACTTGCCGATCTCGTGGACGTGCAGGCCGTGGAATCCGGGCGTCAGGATGCCACCGGCGACCGTCTTGACGGTGACGGTGACGTACCCTCCGGTGAAGTCGAACGTCGCCGTGGCGGCGGTCCGCCCGTCCGGCGTCTTCAGTTGGGCACTGAGCGATTCGCCGTTGGGCGCGGGTGTCGTCGTCTCGCCCGACGACGACGGTGCGGCGCTCTTCACCGGAGGGGTGGTGCCGGGCTGGTTGCTCGCGTGCTGAGGTGAGCTACAGGCGGTGATGGCGACGACGGGAAGCCCCACCGCGAGGGTGGCGATACCGCGGAATTTGGTCATGCCGGGCAGCCTATCCCGCGACGGCGACGACACCGTCGCGGGATGACGCGCCGCTAACCGGCCGCTTGGCCCGCGTCGATTCGTTCCAGCCGACCCTCGGTGTAGGAGGCGATCTGGTCGACGATGACCCGCAGCCGGGCGCGGTCGTCGGCCGCGGTGATGAACGCCGCGGCGAAGACGGGATCGAGCGTCCGTGGCGCCCCCGAGTACAGCGACCGCGCCACCCGGTGGATCCGTTCGCGCTGCCTGGCTTGGGTGTCGAGGTGCCGCGGATCGGACATGATGAATTGCAGCGCAAGGATTTTCAGCAGGGCGACCTCCGCGCGCACCAGGTCGGGCACCAGCAGGTCGGCCCGGTAGCGCACCAGCGGACCGGGACCGGCCGCCGCGCGGGTGGTGGCGATGGCGGCCGAGGCGAATCTGCCCACCAGTTCGCTCGTGAGTCGCTTCAACGCCACCGACGCCGCCAGCGTCGCGTCGTACTTGCCGACCGCGGCCACCACCGGCAGGGCCGAGAGCCGCTCCGCCGCCGCCATGAAGTCGTCGGCGCTGACCCGGGAGAATTCGCTCTCGCCCAACTTGGCCAGCGCGGCCGCCTCGTCCTTGTCGGCGAGCACGCGCAGATCGATGCGCTGCGAGACGACGCCGTCCTCGACGTCGTGAACCGAATAGGCGATATCGTCGGCCCAGTCCATCACCTGCGCTTCCAGGCACATCCGCCCCCCCGGCGCGCGCGCGCGAACCCAGGCCGCCGGCTCGCGGTCCTCGTCGTAGAACCCGAACTTGCGTCGCCCATCACCTCTCGGCCACGGATACTTGGTGACCGCGTCCAGGGACGCGCGGGTCAGGTTCAGCCCGGCGCTATTGCCTTGCCCGTCAAGCACTTTGGGCTCGAGACTGGTCAGGATGCGGAAGTTTTGCGCGTTTCCCTCGAAGCCGCCGTAGTCGGCGGCGAACTCGTCCAGGGCGCGCTCGCCGTTGTGCCCGTAGGGCGGATGGCCGATGTCGTGGGCCAGGCCGGCCAGCTCGACCAGGTCGAGGTCGCAGCCCAACCCGACCGCCATCCCCCGCCCGATCTGCGCGACCTCCAGCGAGTGCGTCAGCCGGGTGCGCGGGGTGTCGCCTTCCCGGGGACCCACGACCTGGGTCTTGTCGGCCAGCCGGCGCAGCGCGGCGCTATGCAACACGCGGGCCCGGTCCCGGGCGAAGTCGGTGCGATGTTGGCCTTCGGTACCCGGCAGACCCGCAGTCTTCGGCGCCTCGCCTACCCGCCGTTGCCGGTCGAAGTCGTCGTAAGGGTCTTGCCGATTCGTGGTCACCGACGCACAGTCTGCCAGGGAATGCCGGGCGGGGGATCGCTGCGCCGCACGGCTATTTGCCCGTATCCCCGCCGGGCTAAATTGGCGTCATGCGCACTGCCCGCCCGCTGAGCGTGGTCGCGACGATCCTCGCGATCGCGTTAGGCGGGGGGCTGCTGGTCGCGCCCGCGGCCGGCGCGCAGCCCCCGTTCCGGCTGGCCGACTACGTCACCGACAACGCGGGCGTGCTCTCGGACTCCGGCCGCTCGGCGGTGACGTCGGCCGTCGGCAGGCTGTATACGGATCGGCACGTCCGGCTGTGGGTGGTCTACATCGACACGTTTTCCGGCCAGGACCCGGTGAGCTGGGCGCAGGCCACGATGCGCTCGAGCGATCTGGGCGACTACGACGCCCTGCTGGCCGTCGCCACCACCAGCCGGGCATACGCCTTCCTGGTGCCGACCACCGTCAAGAGCGTCAGCGCCCGCCAGGTCGATGACTTGCGACGCAACAAGATCGAACCGGCCTTGCACAACGGCGACTGGAGCGGCGCCGCGGTTGCCGCGGCCAACGGGCTCAACAGGTCGCCGGGCTCGTCGGGCCGGGTGGTCCTGCTGGTGACGCTGGCGCTCATTGTCGGCCCGCTGGCGGCCCTGCTGTTGGTGATGCGCTATCGCCGCCGGCGGCGACGCGCGGCCGCCCTGGCCGCGGCCCGACGGGTCGACCCCACCGACTCCCAAGCGCTGGCGGGCGTGCCGCTGGAGGCCCTTGACGATCTGTCCCGCGCGCTGGTGGTGGACGTCGACAATGCCGTGCGAACCAGCTCGAACGAGCTCGACCTGGCCGTCGCCGAGTTCGGTGAGGAGCGAACCCAACCGTTCACCCAGGCCCTGGGCAACGCCAAAGCCGCTCTGTCCCAAGCGTTCACGGTGCGACAACAGCTGGACGACAGCACGCCCGAGACACCCGGGCAGCGTCGCGAATTGCTCACCCGGGTGGTCGTGTCGGCGGCGCGCGCCGACCGCGAACTGGAATCGCAGACCGAGGCGTTCGAGAACCTGCGCGACCTGGTGATCAACGCCGGATCGCGGCTCGACGGGCTCACGCAGGCCTACGTGGAGCTCACCACCCGCATCGGCCCGTCAGAACAGCGGCTGGCCGAGTTGCACGGCCAATTCGACGCGGCCGCACTGACTTCGGTGTCCGGCAATGTGACGGCCGCCAAGGAGCGGCTTGCGTTCGCCGACCGCAACATCGGCACCGCCCGGGAGTTGGCCGCCGAAGCCGTCGGCGGCCGCCAGGCCGGCTTGGTCGATGCGGTCCGCGCCGCCGAGTCCGCGCTCGGGCAGGCGCGCGCCTTGCTCGACTCGGTGGACAACGCGGCCACCGACATCCAGCACGCGATCGACCGCCTGCCGTCGGCCATGGCCGACATTCAGGCGGACATCCAGCGCGCGGGCGAGCTGCTGCAGAAGGGGCAGACCACCGCTCACACCGGCGATCTGCTGACGGCGCGCGATGCGGCCGCCCGCGCCGTCGACGGGGCCCGCGCCGGGGCCGCCACCGACCCGCTCGGCGCATTCGCCCAGTTGACCAAGGCCGATGCCGACCTCGGCGAGCTGCTGGTCACGTTGGCCCAGGAGCGGGCCAGTGCCGAGCAGCTGCAGCGGAAGATCGAGCAGGCGTTGTTCACAGCCGAGTCCCGGGTGCGGGCGGTGTCCGATTACATCGACACGCGCCGGGGCAGCATCGGCCCCGAAGCTCGCACCCGGCTCGCCGAAGCCGACCGGCACCTGCACGCCGCGCGGGACAAGAGGGCGACGAACCCGACCGAAGCGATCGCCCACGCCAACGCGGCGTCGACGCTGGCCGCCCAGGCGCAGACGCTGGCCAATGCCGACGTCCAATCCGCTCAGCGCGCCTACACCCGCGGCGGGAGCAGCGACATCGGCGCGATGCTGGGCGGCATCATCATCGGCAACGTGCTCAGCGGCGGGATGCGGGGTGGATTCGGCGGCTGGAGCCCGACGTCGTTCGGCGGCTCGTCCGGCGGCGGCTTGATGGGTGGCGGCGGGCGATTCTGAGCGGCTCGCGGTCAGCCGGCGGCCGGTGAATGCGGTATCACGCCTCCGCTGCGCGGCATGTTGATGCGGGGTTCGGCTTCGCCTTCCCACCGCTTCCATTCGGTCCACTCGGTGAATTGACTGGCGTCCGCGACGACGGCGGCGGGGGCCGTGGCGTCAACGGGGGCTTCGGCGGCGTCCTCGCTCACTTCCGGCTTCGGGGCCCAGTGGTCGTAGTCGTCCGGCGGCACGGCCACACCCCAATTGAGAGGAACCGACAGGCCACCGAGCATCCCCGACTCACCCCTAACCGCCGACACCGAGTCGTCGGGTAACGGCGGACTAAGAGGCAAAAGCATGTTGCCCCCTTCCACAGCCGAATCTTCGGATGCTGTGGCCGAACCAATTAACACCAAGCAGCCACATCGTAAGCCAAACTTCAGACAAATACCCCAAAAACGGGGATTTGCTTTTCGCAAAGCGGACGGCCACGACGCGGGCCGGAACTGCGACGAAACGGCCACGCCGACCGCGCGGGTCGGGCTGGCCCTACCCGCGCCTCCCCCGCGGCACCACTTTGGGCCGCGCCTGGACCACGTGCGGGTTCTCGCCGCCGCGGCGGCCCCTCGCATCGGTCTTGCCGTCCTCGGTCCCCCGCCCGTCCATCGCCATGGGCATCGCCGGTGTCGTACCGCTGCCGGACGCGGACGATCCCCCGGTGGCCCCCGTCGCGAAGGGGGTCGGCAGCTGGCCGCCGAGCGCCGGCACCGCCAGGCTCGTCAGCACCGCCGGCACCGGCATGGACCCCTGCCAGGTCGGCGGCACCGTGATCGCCCCCACGAACCGCGCGGTGCCCAACCCGGCCGTCGCCACGCCCAGCCCGCCCAGCGTCTGCAGGCTGTGGGCGCCGCCCGCCGTGGCCTGCGCGCCTCCCGTGGCGGCGACGGTGGTGACACCGGCCATCGCCGGGGCCGCGGCCGGCGCGACGCCGTGGGCCAGCGCCATCATCGGCGACATCAGGGCGCTGGCCGGGTACATCCCGATCTGCGCCACCGTGGTCATCGTCGTCACCGGCATCGACGTCAGCAGCGAGGTCACCGACGACAGCAGGGGCGAGAACGCCCCCAGCACCGACTGCAGCTGCGAAATGAACGCGCCGCCCACACCCCCCAGCAGCTGGGACACGATCTCCAGCGGCGCCGTGATCAACCCCGCCAAGCCGCTCAGGCCGGCCGGCGGGACGCTGAACGCCGGCAGCGTCGTCGCCACCGTCTGCGCGCTGACGTGGTAGCCCACCATGGCGGCCACGTCCTGGGCCCACATCTCCATGTACTCGAGTTCGGTCGCCGCGATCGCCGGGGTGTTCTGCCCCAAGATGTTCGTCGCGATCAGGGTGAGCAACCGGATGCGGTTCTCCAGCACGGCCGGAGGGGGCACCGTCGCCAGGAACGCCGCCTCATACGACGACGCCGCCAGCCGCGCCTGCACGGCCGAGATCTCGGCCTGCCCCGCCGCCGAAATCAACCACTGCAGATAGGGCGTGGCCGCCGCCACCATCGCCATGGACGACGGGCCCATCCACGGACCAGCGGCCAGTGTTGTCACCACGGACTCAAAGGACGCGGCGGCCGCCGACAAATCCGCGCCCAGAGCGTCCCAGGCCGCGGCCGCCGTCAACAACGTGCTGGGGCCCGCGCCGCCATACATCAGCGCAGAGTTGATCTCGGGGGGGAATAACAGAAAAGCTGGAATCATCACATCCCCAACTCACCGACCGAGTCAACGGCTCCTACACCCACACGAACCGACACCCACCCCCGAGCGACTAGACACGTGAGTAAAACATTCGTTTAACGAGCCTAAAGCCAATCGGCCGCCCAGCAACGGTTTTTTATCAAACGTTTAATACGTCGGCGCGGCGGCCGCAAAGCCGCCCGCGCCGATGGACCGGACGGGCGTCCGGAATGCGCCAACCGGGTGGTCAGCAGCCCTTGAGTCGCGCGGCCAGATAATCGGACACGGCGTTCATCGCCACCCGTTCCTGGGTCATGTCGTCGCGCTGGCGCACCGTGACGGCGTTGTCTTCCAGCGAATCGAAGTCCACCGTCACGCAGAACGGCGTCCCCACCTCATCCTGGCGGCGGTAGCGCCGGCCGATCGCGCCGGCGTCGTCGAAATCGATGTTCCAGTATTTGCGCAATTCGGCGGCCAGGTCGCGGGCCTTCGGGCTCAGGTCGGCGTGCCGGGACAGCGGCAGCACCGCGGCCTTGACCGGCGCCAGCCGCGGGTCCAACCGGAGCAGCGTGCGCTTCTCCATCACGCCCTTGGCGTTGGGGGCCTGGTCCTCGGTGTAGGCGTCGATCAGAAACGCCATGAACGACCGGGTAAGGCCGGCCGCGGGTTCGATGACGTACGGGATGTAGCGCGTGTCGGTGACCTGGTCGTAGTACGACAGGTCGGCGCCGGAATGCTTTGCGTGCGTGGATAAGTCGAAGTCGGTTCGGTTGGCCACGCCTTCCAGCTCGCCCCACGGGTTGCCGGCGAAGCCGAACTTGTACTCGATGTCGACGGTGCGGTCGGAGTAGTGCGAAAGCTTGTCCGCCGGATGTTCGAAGAGCCGCAGATTCTGCGGATCGATACCGAGATCGACGTACCACTGATGGCGGGTGTCGATCCAATATTGGTGCCATTCCTTCGCGGTCGACGGCTCCACGAAGAACTCCATTTCCATCTGCTCGAACTCGCGGGTCCGGAAAATGAAGTTGCCCGGCGTGATCTCGTTGCGAAAACTCTTGCCGATCTGGCCGATACCGAACGGCGGCTTCTTGCGGGCCGTCGTCACCACGTTGGCAAAGTTGACGAAGATGCCCTGCGCGGTCTCCGGGCGCAGGTAATGCAGCCCCTCCTCGGTCTCGATCGGGCCGAGGTAGGTCTTGAGCATCATGTTGAACTCGCGCGGCTCCGTCCATTGGCCGGGCTCGCCGGTGTCCGGGTCGCGGATGTCGGCCAGCCCGTTGGGCGGCGGGTGCCCGTGCTTGGCCTCGTACGCCTCGATGAGGTGGTCGGCGCGGTAGCGCTTGTGGGTAATCAGCGACTCGACCAGGGGATCGTGGAAGACCTCGACGTGGCCGGAGGCCACCCACACCTGGCGCGGCAGGATGATCGACGAATCGATCCCCACCACGTCGTCGCGGCCGGTGACCACCGCGCGCCACCACTGCCGCTTGATGTTCTCCTTAAGCTCCACTCCCAGCGGGCCGTAGTCCCACGCCGACCGGGTGCCGCCGTAGATCTCGCCCGAGGGAAAGACGAAGCCGCGCCGTTTGGCCAGGTTGACTACGGTGTCGATGACGGACGCCACGGGGCGGTGCACTCCCTTTCCGGGTTTGGGCGGTTACGCGCGGGGAGCAGACCGCCGCGCACAGAGCAACAGTCATGGTAACGATCGGCGCCGCGGTCTTTGACATGCGTCATCATGCATGTGACAGTGGAGGTCGGTCGATCGCGTTTCCTCACCGCGGGCCGTCCCCGACTACCTGGCACTTTTCGAGGTGATGACTCTCTCCCATGGCGACGTCCCCCTGCATCCCGATCGCGCCGACGAGCTGGGATCGGCCATGAGCGTGGTGGCCCACGAGCACGGCGACGCCGGTCCCGGCGCCCTGGCCGACTACCCGGTCCCGCCGCCACGGGAAATCCTGGCCGCCGCCGGCGAGCTGCTGCGCGCGCTGGCCGCGCCGGTGCGGATCGCCATCGTGCTGCAGCTGCGGGAGTCGCACCGCTGCGTGCACGAGCTGGTCGACGCGCTGGGCGTGCCGCAGCCGCTGGTCAGCCAGCATCTGAAGATCCTCAAGGCCGCCGGGGTGGTCGCCGGGGAGCGCTCGGGCCGCGAGGTGCTGTACCGGCTGGCCGACCACCACCTGGCGCACATCGTCGTGGACGCCGTCGCGCACGCCGGCGAGGACACCGCGTGACGCGCGCCGGCGACGATGCAGAACGACGTGCTGCCGAGGAGCGGCGCCAATGACGGGCGCCAGCGTCCGGTCGACCCGTCAGCGGGCCGCGATTTCCACCTTGATGGACACCCTCGACGACTTCCGCTCGGCGCAAGAGTTGCACGACGAGTTGCGCCGCCGCGGCGAGAACATCGGGCTGACCACCGTCTACCGGACGCTGCAGTCGATGGCGGCGGCGGGAATGGTCGACACGCTGCGCACCGACACCGGCGAGTCGGTGTACCGCAGGTGCTCCGAGCACCATCATCACCACCTGGTCTGCCGCGTCTGCGGGTCCACCATCGAGGTCGGCGACCACGAGGTCGAGGCGTGGGCGGCGCAGGTCGCCGCCAAACACGGCTACTCCGACGTCAGCCACACCATCGAAATATTCGGCACGTGTTCGCAGTGCGGGGCCTAGGCTGACCCGAGCCGAATCCGGCCCCGGAAAACGTTTCGAAAAAACTGTCCACCACGCGTGCGCCGCGTGCTCCTACCCATGAGTGGCCCCCGGGCCGAGACGACATCTCAAGGGAAGTGAGCACACGATGCGCAAGGACACGGTGTCCCACCTGCGACCGGTACGCGAGGTCGAGCCCCCGGCACTGCAGTTCCGGACGATCCACGGCTACCGCCGGGCCTTCCGGGTCGCGGGGTCCGGACCGGCCCTGCTGCTCATCCATGGCGTCGGCTGCAACTCGAAATCATGGGACCCCGTGCACGCCAAGCTTGCTCAGCGGTTCACGGTCATCGCACCGGACCTGCTGGGTCACGGCGAGTCCGACAAACCCCACGCCGACTACTCCTTGCCGGCCTTCGCCAACGGCATGCGCGACCTGCTCGCCGTGCTTGGGATCGACCGGGTCACCCTCGTCGGGCATTCGTTCGGTGGCGGGGTGGCCATGCAATTCGCCTACCAGTACCCGGAGTTGGTCGAACGCATCGTGCTGGTGAGCGCCGGTGGCGTCTCGAAGGACGTGAGCCCGGCGTTGCGGTTGGCGGCGATGCCGCTGGGCGCCGAGGCGCTGGGCGTGCTGCGCGCGCCGGGCGTGCTGCCCGCGGTGCGGGGCTTCGGCCGCGCCGTGCGGACCGTGCTGGGTCCCACCAGGTTCGGGCGCGACGCTGCCGACGTCGTGGAAATGCTCGAGGGTTTCACGGACCCCGCCGGGCTGGCGGCGTTCGCGCGCACCCTGCGGTCGGTAGTCGACGCGCGCGGTCAATACGTCACCATGCTGGACCGCAGCTATCTCATGCAAGACGTTCCGGTGCAGATCATTTGGGGAGAAGACGACGTGATCATCCCGGTGGACCACGCCCGGACGGCCCACGCGGCGATCGCCGGTTCGCGGATGGAAATCTTCGAGGACTCCGGGCACATGCCGTTCCACGACCATCCGGATCGCTTCGTCGAGGTCGTCGAACGATTCGTCGACTCGACCCGACCGGCCGACTACAACCTGGACCTGATGCAGTCGCTGCTGCGCACCGGAGGTCGCGACGACGTTGTCCCCCGTACGGAAGTCGTCGGCGCGATCGAATCTGCGGTGTCCTAGAGCCCTAACCCGTCAGCGCGCTGCGGACACCGGCGCCGGAATCCAGCACCAACAGGATCAGGGTGCGCAGGGCGTCGTCGGTCAGGCCGGCGCCGGGGAAGTTGTAGCGCAGTATCACGTCCGCGCTTTTGGCCGCGCCCTTGCCCGAATTGCGTTGCACGGCCTTGTCATTGACTTTCTCGACGAGCGTGACGCTGCCGAAGTTGCTGTCGCGGGCCTGCTTGACGACCTGGTCGCTGATCTTCTTGGTCAGCGGCAGATCCCACGCCAAGACCTGGGTGAGCGACACCAGGTCGAGGTCTTCGGCGATGTTCACCACCCGCAGCGACGCGATGGTCCCGGCGTGGCGCACCGTCAGCGCCCCGTCGGCTTCCTCGTCGACAGATAGCACCTCGGCGAGCGCCGACGCCAGCCTCTCCTGCAGTGACGGCATAGCATCCTCCCCGTGAGGACCCGTTGCGCCCGGCTCCGCCGCGCTTCCAGTCCCCACTAAGCGCTCCCGAATCTCCTGTTGCGCGAGGCGTATTCCTCGCAGGCGGCCCACAAGTCGCGGCGGTCGTAGTCCGGCCACAGCTTGTCCTGAAAGATGAATTCGGCGTACGCGGCCTGCCACAGCATGAAGTTGCTGGACCGCTGCTCCCCCGAGCTTCGCAGGAAGAGGTCCACGTCCGGGATGTCGGGCCGCTGCAGGTGCGCTGCCACCGTCGCCTCGGTGATGCGCTCCGGGTTCAGCCGGCCGGCGGCGGCCAAGCGTGCGATTTCTTTTGCGGCTTCAGCGATTTCGGCGCGACCCCCGTAGTTGACGCAATAGTTGACGGTGATGACGTCGTTGTCCTTCGTCATCTCTTCCGCGATCGCCAACTCGTTGATCACGCTGCGCCACAGCCGTGGACGCGAGCCCACCCAGCGGATCTTCACCCCGATGGTCTTGAGATTCACCCGGCGCATGCGCACCACGTCACGGTTGAAGCCCATGAGGAAGCGCACTTCCTCGGGGGAACGCTTCCAGTTTTCGGTCGAGAAGGCGTAGAGGCTGAGCCACTTGATCCCGATTTCTATTGCACCACAAACGATGTCAATGACGACCGCTTCGCCCGCCTTATGGCCGTCGGTACGGGTCAATCCACGTTGGGTAGCCCAGCGGCCGTTGCCGTCCATCACGATCGCCACATGATTGGGCAATCGATCCGCCGGGATCCGGGGTGCGGCCGCCTTCGAGGTGTGCTGTGGTGGCCGGCTCGGGCCGCCGCCTTCAGACGGCGGCAACTCGGGGAACACCACCGGCCAAGTCGACTTTTCGGGGAAGACCGGGTAATCGTCGGGCGCCGGGGGCAGTTGCGGGAAGTCGGTCGACTTGAGCTTGCGCTCAGCTTTAGCCACAGTCCAACTGCTCCATCACCGCAGCGCGCCGTTCGGCGACGGCGCGGTCGACGTGATAGGTCCGTTCCACCAGTGGCAGCGTTTTGAGCTGCCGCTCCAGATGCCATTGCAGGTGCGCGGCGACCAGGCCGCTGACGTAGCTGCGGTGCGATTGCGGGGTCTGCTCGGCGAAGTCCCAATCGCCGTCGTGCAACGCGGACATCAGATCCAGCACGCCCGGCGGCGGCGTCGTCGAACCGGCCGGGCGGCAGTGGGCGCAGACGCTGCCCCCGGCGCCGACATGAAACGCCCGATGCGGCCCCGGGGTGGCGCACCGGGCGCACTCGGTCAGCGCCGGAGCCCAGCCGGCGATGCCCATGGCGCGCAGCAGATAGGCGTCCAGCAGCAGGTCCCGGGACCGCCGGCCGTCGGCCACCGCCCGTAACGCGCTCACCGTGAGCCGGTGCAGGGCCGGGGCGGGGGCCCGTTCCTCCCCCGCGAGGCGTTCGGCGGTTTCCAGCATCGCGCACCCACAGGTGTAGCGGCCGTAGTCGCAGACGATGTCGGTGGCGAACGCGTCGATCGAGACCACCTGGGTGACGATGTCGAGATTGCGGCCGGGATGCAGTTGCGCGTCGATGTGCGCGAACGGCTCCAGCCGCGCGCCGAATTTGCTGCGGGTGCGACGCACGCCCTTGGCCACCGCCCGAACCAGCCCGTGATCGCGGGTCAACAGGGTGACGATCCGGTCGGCCTCGCCGAGCTTGTGCTGGCGCAACACCACAGCCCGGTCTCGATACAGCCGCATCACCATAGTTTTGCACCCCACCGCGACAATGCTGGTATCCGCGCCGATTAGTCTCGTACCCCGTGATTGGCGCTCCCGAGTCAGGTCCTGGGTCCGTTTTCGGGCCCGGTGGCCAGCGCCTGCCCACACTGACTGACCTGCTTTATCAGCTGGCCAACCGGTCCGTGACTTCCGTCACACTGGTGCGCCGGTCCCTGCACGCCATCCACGCGAGCCAGCCGACGTTGAACGCCTTCCGCGTGGTGCTCACCGAGTCGGCGCTGGCCGACGCGGCGGCGGCCGACCGGCGGCGGGCGGCCGGCGACACCGCGCCGCTGCTCGGCATCCCGATCGCGGTCAAGGACGACGTCGACGTTGCTGGCGTGCCGACCGCGTTCGGCACCGAGGGATATGTCGCGCCCGCCGCCCACGACGCCGAGGTGGTTCGCCGCCTGAAGGCCGCGGGCGCGGTGATCGTCGGCAAGACCAACACCTGCGAACTGGGTCAGTGGCCGTTCACCAGCGGACCCGGCTTCGGGCATACCCGCAATCCCTGGTCGCGCCGGCATACCCCGGGCGGTTCGTCGGGGGGCAGCGCGGCGGCGGTCGCCGCGGGGCTGGTCACCGCGGCGATCGGATCCGACGGCGCCGGCAGCGTCCGCATCCCCGCCGCGTGGACGCACCTGGTGGGCATCAAGCCACAGCGCGGCCGCATCTCGACCTGGCCCCTGCCCGAGGCGTTCAACGGCATCACGGTCAACGGCGTGCTGGCCCGCACGGTCGCCGACGCGGCGTTGGTGCTCGACGCGGCGTCCGGCAACGTCGAGGGCGACCGGCACAAACCGCCCCCGATCACCGCGTCCGACTACGTCGGCATCGCCCCGGGCCCGTTGAACATCGCCCTGTCCACCCGGTTCCCCTACACCGGCTTCCGCCCCAAGCTGCATCCCGAGATCCTGTCCGCCACCCGGGCGGTGGCCAAACAGCTCGAGTTGCTGGGCCACACCGTGGTGCCGGGCAATCCCGACTACGGCCTGCGGCTGTCGTGGGACTTCCTGGCCCGGTCCACAGCCGGCCTGCGGGATTGGGAGGAACGGCTGGGCGACGGGGTGATCTGGGACCCCCGCACGCTGGCCAACCTGCGCACCGGCCACGTGCTGGGTCAGGCGATCCTGCGCACCGCGCGCCGGCACGAGGCCGCCGTCCAGCGCCGCGTGGGTTCCATCTTCGACATCGTCGACGTCGTCCTCGCCCCGACCACCGCGCAGCCGCCGCCGCCGGCGCGCGCGTTCGACCGGTTGAGCAGCTTTGGCACCGATCGGGCGATGATCGCCGCGTGCCCCCTGACGTTTCCGTGGAACGTGCTCGGCTGGCCGTCGATCAACGTGCCGGCCGGCTTCACTTCCGAGGGATTGCCGATCGGCGTGCAGTTGATGGGTCCGGCCAACAGCGAGGGCATGCTGATCTCGCTCGCGGCCGAACTGGAGGCGGTGTGCGGGTGGTCGACCAAGCAGCCGACGATGTGGTGGAACACCGAAACGGCGGCGCCGCCGGTGGCCGGCACACCGCCGTCGCGGCGGTGAAATCACCGCTCGGTCGACTTCGGTTGCGCGACTTGACGTTTGTCGATGCGGGCGGTGCGCGCCCACGGGTTGCTCGAGGTCAGCGAGGACGTCGCATAGCCGGTGGCAACGCGGGTACCCCTTCGTCATGGACCAATCTGAGGCTCCACTGTTGGATGCGCTGGTCGACTACCGCGACAAGCGCCGCTACGGGTTCACCCCACCGGGTCACCGCCAGGGCCGCGGCGCCGACGACCGGGTCCTGGCCGTTTTGGGCCGCGAACCGTTTCTGGACGACGTGCTGGCCAGCGGCGGGCTGGACGACCGCAAAACCAGCCACGAATACCTCAAGCACGCCGAGGATCTGATGGCCGAGGCCGTGGGCGCCGACATCGCCTGGTTCTCCACCTGCGGCAGCTCGCTGTCGGTGAAGGCGGCGATGATGGCGGTGGCCGGCGGCGACGGCAGCCTGCTGGTCGGCCGGGACAGCCACAAGTCGATCGTGGCGGGGCTCATTTTCTCGGGCGTGCAACCCCGTTGGATCACCCCCCGCTGGGACGCCGAGCATCATTTCTCGCACCCGCCGTCGCCGGAGCAGGTGGAAGAGGCCTGGGCAAAGCACCCGGACGCCGCCGGTGCGCTCATCGTCAGCCCCAGCCCGTACGGCACGTGCGCCGACATCGCCGGGATCGCGAAGGTCTGCCATGCGCGCGGCAAGCCGTTGATCATCGACGAGGCGTGGGGGGCGCACCTGCCGTTCCACCAGGACCTGCCGACCTGGGCGATGGACGCCGATGCGGACGTCTGCGTGGTCAGCGTCCACAAGATGGGGGCCGGTTTCGAGCAAGGCTCCGTGTTTCACGTGCAGGGCGACCGGATCGACCAGGACCGCCTCTCGGCGTGCGCCGACCTGCTGATGACCACCAGCCCCAGCGTCCTGGTGTATGCCGCCATGGACGGGTGGCGGCGGCAAATGGTGCAGCACGGGCACCAATTGCTGGGCGATGCACTGGATCTCGCGCGCCGGCTGCGCGCGGACATCGAAGGCATTCCGGACGTGCAGGTGCTCGACGACGAATTGCTCGGCGTGCAGGCCTCGCACGACTTGGACCGACTGCAAGTGTTGATGGACGTCTCCGCGACGGGCACCTCCGGTTACCAGGCCCACGACTGGCTGCGCGAGCACGCGCACATCGACACCGGGATGAGCGACCATCGCCGGATCCTGGCGACCCTGTCCATGGCCGACAATGCGGACAGCGCCGGCCGGCTCACCGAGGCACTGGGGGCCTGGCGCAAGGCCGCCGACAACTTCGACCCTCCGCCGCCCATCGACCTGCCCTCCCCCGAAGAGCTTCAGCTCGAGACGGTTTGCCTGCCGCGCGACGCGTTCTTCGGCCGTGTCGAGGCGGTGCCCACCGACCAGGCGGCGGGCCGCGTCGCCGCCGAGCAATGCACGCCGTATCCGCCGGGCATCCCGGCCGTCGTGCCCGGTGAGCGGCTGAACGACGCGGTGCTGGATTACCTTTGCAGCGGTGTGCGTGCGGGCATGAACGTCCCCGATGCGGCGGATCCGTCGCTGGGGACAATCCGCGTGGTGGCCTAGCGGCGGCCGGCCACGCACAATTCAGAAGCCAAGCCGACCAAGCTGTTTGGGGTCGCTCTGCCAGTTCTTGGCGACCTTGACGCGCAGGTCGAGGTACACCTTGGTGCCGAGCAGCTTCTCGATCTGGCCGCGCGCCGCGGTGCCCACCTGCCGCAGCCGCGCGCCGCCCTTGCCGATCACGATGCCCTTCTGGCTGTCGCGCTCGACGTAAAGCAGTGCGTGCACGTCGATCAGGTCGTCGCGGTCCTCGCGCGGGTTGACCTCGTCGATCACCACCGCCAACGAATGGGGCAATTCGTCGCGAACACCCTCCAGGGCGGCCTCGCGGATGAGCTCCGCCATCAGCACTTCCTCGGGTTCGTCGGTCAACTCGCCGTCGGGGTAGTACGCCGGGCCGGGGGGCAGCGCCGCGGCGAGGACGTCGATCAGCACATCCACCTGCGCCCCGGTGGCCGCGGACACCGGGACGATCTCGGCGTCGCCGCCGAGCAGTTCACTGACCGCGACCAGTTGCGCGGCCACCCGGTCCCTGGGCACCTTGTCGATCTTGGTGACGATACCCACGACCGTCGTTTTCGTTGCGGTCGAACGGATTTGGTCGACGATCCACCGGTCGCCGGGGCCGATCGCCTCGTCGGCCGGAATGCACAACCCGATGACGTCGACCTCGGTGTAGGTGTCGCGCACCAAGTCGTTGAGCCGCTTGCCCAACAGGGTGCGCGGCCGGTGCAGGCCAGGGGTGTCGACCAGGATGATCTGAAAGTCCTCCCGGTGCACGATGCCGCGAATGGTGTGACGGGTGGTCTGCGGGCGCGTCGAGGTGATCGCCACCTTGGTGCCGACGAGCGCGTTGGTCAGCGTCGACTTGCCGGTGTTCGGCCGGCCCACCAAACACACGAAGCCGGAACGGAATTCGCTTTCCTGCGTCATTGCGCCTTGCCGTCGGAACCGTTGGACTCGGGCTCGGCCGGGCTCAACAGGACGGTGCCGATCCGCACCCGGCCCCGATGGTCGGCCCCCCCTTCGGCCTGCAGCCGCAACCCGTGCGAGACCACCTCCGCCCCGGGCAGCGGGACCCGGCCGAGTTCCAGCGCGAGCAGCCCGCCGACGGTATCGACGTCGAGGTCGTCGTCGAATTCCACGTCGTACAGCTCGCAGAGGTCTTCGATGGGCAACCGCGCCGACACGCGGAAGCGCTTGTCGCCCAGGTCTTCTACCGGCGCGGTCTCCGCCTCGTCGTACTCGTCGGCGATCTCGCCGACGATCTCCTCCAGCACGTCTTCGATGCTGACCAGTCCGGCGATCGCCCCGTACTCGTCGACGAGGAGGGCCATGTGGTTGCGGTCGCGCTGCATTTCGCGCAGCAGCGTGTCCAGCGGCTTGGAGTCCGGCACGAACACCGCCGGGCGCATCACCTGCGCCACGGTGATGCCCCGCCCCCGGTCGCCCGACAGGAAGCTCTGCTGGACAAGGTCTTTCAGGTACACCACGCCGACGATGTCGTCGACGTTCTCCCCGATCACCGGGATGCGGGAGTGCCCGCTGCGCACCGCGAGGTTCAACGCCTGGCTGGCGAGCTTGTCGCTCTCGATCCAGATCATCTCGGTGCGCGGCACCATCACCTCGCGGGCCGGGGTGTCACCAAGCTCGAAAACGGACTCGATCATCCGGCGTTCGTCGGCGGCGACCACGCCGCGCTGCTGCGCCAGGTCGACCACCTCGCGCAGCTCGATCTCGGACGCGAACGGCCCGTTGCGCAAACCGCGGCCGGGCGTCAGCGCATTACCCAGGACCACCAGCAACCGGCTGAGGGGCATCAACAACCACGAGATGAGCCGCAGCGGAAGGGCCGTCGTCAACGAGATGGAGTAGGCGTGCTGACGGCCGAGGGTGCGCGGGCCGACCCCGATGACGACGAAGCTGACGACCACCATGATCGCCGCGGCGCCGAACAGCCCCCAGGTCAGGCCGAAGTTGTCGTACAGGAAGAGCACCAGCAGCACGGTCGCGGTGATTTCGCAGGTGATCCGCAGCAGCACAACGAGGTTGATGTAGCGCGGCCGCTCGGCCATCACCTCGGAGAGCGAGACGGCGCCGGGCCGCTCCTCGCGCACCAGCTCCTGGACCCGGGCCAGCGACACCGTGCTGATTGCGGCGTCGATCGCCGCGAACAGCCCGCCGAGGGCGATCAGCGCCATCGCGCCGAGCAGCCACGAGAGGCCGGTCAATTGCCGGAAGACCTTGACTTGACGACGGGCTCCTCAGCGTCGTCGTCGCTCCGTTTCCGGTTGAGCGCCCAGGCGCCGAGGCCCACCACGACCCCCAACGCCCCGAAGCCCAACGCCGAGGGCCACCAGCTCGGGGCCGGCTGGGTGGGTTCCTCGTGCGGGCGGACGGCCAGCACCACCAGGAAGCTGCCGTCGTCGGTCGGACCGGCGTGGGGCAGCGACTGGGTCATGGTCACCCGGATCTGGGCGTTGCCGCTCGCCGAGTCGTTGACCTGGCCCCAGGCCATCGTGGTGTCGTCGAGCAGGAAGACGTCCTGGCCGCCGCCGGGCTGGCTTTCGTCGCGGCCCACCACAGCAACGTGGCCGACCTCCAACGTCTGGTTGACGGCGGGGATGCCGACCAAGACGTTCGGGTACACCTTCGGGGGCTCCGGCGGCTTGTAGTCCGGCGGCGGGGGCCCGTTGAAGCCCTCCGGCGGCACCGAACCCCCGCCGTAGAAGCTGCCCGCTGCCACCCAGCTGTCGCCGACCGCGGTGAAGGGGACGACCCCGACGGTGGCCGCATCGAGCACGATGCGGGCGCCGGCCGGCACGTAGGCCTCCCGGTCGGCGCCGTTGTAGGAGTAGCGGAACGTCATCCCCTGGTTCAGCGGGTTGAAGATGGCCGGACGGCGATAGGCGTCGTCGTAGTCGACGTAGTCCCAGTGCCGCGGCCGGACCAGCCGCTGGTTGTCGACCTTGAGGACGTCGACGTTCTCCCGGTGGACGCTGACGACGTTCTGCACCCGCTCGTTGAAGTCGACCTGCTTCGGCGGCTTCGGGGGGTCGGCGGGATTGACCCGCGTCGGCGGGGCGGCCTTGGCCGCGGCGACCGCCTGCGGCGGCACGTCGAGACCCCGCGGCGGCGCCACCACCGCGACGTTGCGCGGCGCGTCGGGACCCGCCGGGCTGATCGTCGGAACGGCGTTGCCGGGCGGCAGGTTTGGCGGAACGAGCGGCCGGGCCGGCACCGGGACCGGGTTCGGCGGTTCGTACGACGGAATCGCCGGAATCTGCACCGGCACCTCGCTCGGGCTGGGTTCAGCGCGGCGGGGCGGCGCGGCCTGCGAGCACACGTTGGAGGTGTGGTACTGCGCCACCAGGTACTGGCACCACTGGCAGCTGGTGGGGTTCGACCCGGGGCCGGCGCACGGGGCCGCCTGTGCCACCCCGATCGTGGCGGCCACCGCCGAAATAGGGGCGAGGGCAATGGCGGCCGCGGTCGCGATCCCTAACGCGTTGCGTGGCTTCAATTGTCGAAATACCTCGACTTGTCCAGCAGTCGGCGATCCCGTTCCTGCTGGCGATCCTGGTGGTAGGCCTCGACCTGCTCGGCGACCCATTCCTCGAGCAATCGGCCCTGGAGCGCGAACATCTCCTTTTCCTCGTCCGGCTCGCCGTGGTCGTAGCCCAGCAGGTGCAGCACGCCGTGGATCGTCAACAGCGCCAACTCGTGGCCCAGGCTGTGGCCCGCCGCGTCGGCCTGGCCGGCGGCGAATTCCGGGCACAGCACGATGTCGCCCAGCATCGACGGGCCCGGCTCCGGCGCGTCGGGCCGGCCCCCCGGCTCGAGCTCGTCCATCGGGAAGCTCATCACGTCCGTCGGGCCGGGCAGGTCCATCCAGCGCATGTGCAGGTCGGCCATCGCGGCGGTGTCCAGCAGCACCATCGACAGTTCGGCGGCCGGGTTCACGTCCATCTTGGCGATGACAAACCTTGCGACGCTGATCAATTCGGTTTCGGACACGTCGATGCCCGACTCGTTGGATACCTCGATGCTCATGAGACGCTCACGAAACGGTCACCGGCGCCCGCGGGAGCCCGAGGCCCGACGGGCCGCCCGGTTCATCAGGCCGGGCTCCTCGAATTTCGCGTAGGCGTCCACGATTTCGGACACCAGCCGGTGGCGCACCACGTCCACGCTCGTCAGCTCCGCGATGTGGATGTCCTCGACGCTGTCGAGGATCTCGATCGCCGACCGCAGGCCCGACCTGGCGCCGCCCGGAAGGTCCACCTGCGTGATGTCGCCGGTGATGACCATTTTCGACCCGAAGCCGAGCCGGGTGAGGAACATCTTCATCTGCTCGGCGGTGGTGTTCTGCGCCTCGTCGAGCACGATGAAGGCCGAATTGAGGGTGCGGCCGCGCATATAGGCCAGCGGCGCCACCTCGATGACCCCGGCGGACATCAGCTTCGGGATCAGTTCGGGATCCATCATGTCGTAGAGCGCGTCATAGAGCGGCCGCAGATACGGGTCGATCTTCTCGCTCAGCGTGCCCGGCAGAAAGCCAAGCCGCTCACCGGCTTCCACCGCCGGCCGGGTCAGGATGATGCGGTTCACCTGTTTGGTCTGCAGCGCGCTGACCGCCTTGGCCATCGCCAGGTACGTCTTGCCGGTGCCGGCCGGGCCCACCCCGAAGACGATGGTGTTGGCGTCGATCGCGTCGACGTAACGCTTCTGGTTGAGCGTCTTGGGCCGGATCGTCTTTCCCCGCCGCGACAGGATGTCGAGGGTGAGCACCTCGGCCGGCGACTCGTTGTCGGTGCCGGTCAGCATCGCGACGCTGTGGCGCACCACCTCGGGCGTCAGCGGCTGACCGTTGGCGACGATCGCGACCAGCTCGGAGATCGCCCGCTCGGCGAGCGCGACGTCGGCCGGTTCGCCCGAGACGGTCACGGCGTTGCCACGCACGTGCAGGTCGGCGTTCAGGCTGCGTTCCAGGGCGCGAAGGTTTTCGTCTGCCGAGCCCAACAAGCCGACGACGACATCGGGCGGAACATCGATGCTGCTGCGTACTTGGGCGTTGGCCTGGAGGCCTCCGGCTGCGTCAACAGCGCTGGTCTCGCGGGGCGTCACGTGGCTCTCGATGCCTGCTTTCTCGGCTTGTCGGTGGTTTGCTCGGCTGCCTAAGTCTACGCCGGGGTCCTCGGTTGGTCAGCTTCCTCACCGCCGTCGCTTGCGCCGAGCGCCCGGATCAACCGGTCGATGACGGCGCCGGCTTCCCGGCGTGCCGTTGCGTGATCTTCGGCCCTCGCCACGTAGAGGGTGGCCTCGCGCATCGCGCCGAGCATGGTCAGCGCGGTCGCCTCGATCGGCTGCGGCGGGATGCGGCCGGTCTCGATCGCGCCGGAAAGCAGCGCCCGCACCAACCCGAGGTTGTAGCGATTGCCGATCTCGGTCCACCGCGTCCAACCGAGCACCGCAGGGGCGTCCACCAGCGCGATGCGCTGGATTTCGGGATCGGAACAGGCGTCCAGCCAGTAGGCGGCGCCCAACCGCATCACCTCGGTGGGGTCGGTTTCGCCGGACGCCGCGATCGCCTCGCCCATGCGGGTGGCAACCTCCGCCTCGACCTGCTCGAACACGGTCGCGAACAGCTCGGTCTTGTCGGCGAAGTGGTGATAGAGCGCGCCGCGGGTCACGCCCGCCGCGCGCACGATCGCCTCGAGCGCCACCTCCGAGAAACCCTGGGCAGCGAACAACGGCCGCGCCGCCGAGACCAGCGCCTCCCGCGTTTCCGCGGAGCGCTCCGCCTGGGTCCGCCGTTCGTCGGTCAAGCGATTGCCTTTCATACATACTGTATGTAGGTTCATACATACCGTATGAATCTCGCTCTGAAGATAGCAGCGGGACGGCCGAATCCAAGGAAGGGACACGGTTGACGATGAACTCTGCGATACAGGCCGTCGAGGCGGACCGCGAGGCGCTGCTGGCGATCCTTCGTTCGTTGGACGACTCCGACTGGGCGCAGGCCAGTGGCTGCCCGGGATGGTCGGTGCGCGACGTCGTGTCCCACATGGCATGCAGTTTCTGGCTGGCGGTCGACCCGTCGCACCTGCCCGATCCGAAGGGCCTGCCGGCGGAGCGCGCGGCGGACCTGTACGTCGAATCGCGTCGCGGCATGACGTCGCGGGAGATTGTGGACGACTACGAATCCGTCAGCTCGAAGGGCCTCGAGGTCCTCGCGGCCGCGGCGGATCAGGACTTCGAGGTGCCACTCGGCGATGTCGGGACGTATCCGGCATCGGAGATCCCGGCGGCGTTCGCCTTCGAGCACTACGTCCACATCAGATACGACCTGCTGCAGCCGGACGGCCCGCTGCGGGTGGAACCCCCCGCTTCGGATGCGTTGCGGCTGGAACCGACGGTGGACTGGATCGAGGCGGCGTTGCCCCAACAGAACGCCGGCCTCCTGGGGCGCTTGGGCGGCGCGGTGGAGATCCGCCTCACCGACGGTTGCGATCGGACGCTGTCCATCGGCACCGGCGACGCTACAGCCCAAATCGCCTCGGCCGCAGACGCATTCGTGCGATGGGTCACCCAGCGCGGAACGTGGGAAGCCCTCGGGGTGCAAGCGCACGGAGACCGGGCAAACCTCGAGATCGCGCGCCAGCTAAGCGTTTTCTGAGGCGGCGTCGCCGACACCGCCGTCCAAGCCGGCAGCGTCCCATCGGGGCGTGAGCGCGCCGATCGCGCCCAACGCCACCGCGGCCGCGGTCGACGTCCGCAACACCTGGGGGCCGAGGCGCACGGGGACCGCGCCGGCGTCGGTCAACGCGGCGACCTCCTCCGGCGCCATGCCGCCCTCCGGGCCGACCACCAGCCACAGCGAATCAGCTTGCGCGACATGGGAATCCGCGAGCCGACCGGGGGCCGATTCGTGCAGGGCCAGCACCACCGAACCGCCGGCCACAGCCTCGCGGACCCGCCGCGTCAGCTCGGCGGTGGACAGCACGCCGTCGACCGCCGGGATGTGCGCCCGGCGCGACTGCCGGGCCGCCGACCGGGCGACGGCGCGCCACCGGCGCAGGCCCTTGTCCACGCGACCGCCCTGCCAATTCGCCACACACCGGGCCGCCTGCCAGGCAACGAACGCGTCGGCGCCCGCCTCGGTGGCCAATTCGATGGCCAGCTCCGAGCGATCCGATTTGGGCAGCGCCTGCACCACCGTCACCGCCGGGCGACCGGACGCGACGCTCCACCGCTGAAGCACCCGGGCGCGCAGGCCGTCGCGGCCCGCGTGCTCGACGTCGCAATGCGCCAGGCCGCCGGCGCCGTCGCCGAGGACCAGCTGCTCACCGGGCCGGATCCGCCGCACGGTCGCCGCGTGAAACCCCTCGTCGCCGTCGACGACGGCCAACTCGCCGACATCGGGCAGCGCGTCGACGTAGAACAGGGTGGCGACCATCGGGGTGGCTCGGCGAACCGAGAAGGCTAGCGCCCGGTGAAGGTTTCGCGCAGCCGGCTGAACAGGCCGCCGCCGGCGTGGGTCGAGCGGACCTCGGGAACGTCGCGGCTGCGCCGGTTCTTGAGCTCACGCAGCAGTTCGGTGTCGTGGTGGTCCAGCCGGGTGGGCACCAACACCTCGACGTGGACGTGCAGATCGCCCCGGGTGCCCGACCGCAGGTGGGGCATCCCGTGGCCGCGCAACGTGATGACCGAATTCGGTTGCGTGCCAGGCGGAATAGTGATCTCGCTGATGCCGTCCAGGATGGCGTCGATGGTCACGGTGGCGCCCAGCGCCGCGTCGACCATGGGGACCGACACCGTGCAGTGCAGATCGTCGCCTTCGCGGACGAAGACGTCGTGGGCCTGCTCGTGCACCTCGACGTACAGGTCGCCGGCCGGCCCTCCCCCGGGCCCGACCTCGCCCTGGGCGGCGAGCCGCACCCGCATGCCGTCGCCGACACCGGCGGGGATCTTGACGCTGATCTCGCGGCGGGCGCGGACCCGGCCGTCGCCCATGCACTGGTGGCACGGGTCGGGGATGACCGTTCCGACGCCGCGGCAGGTGGGGCAGGGCCGCGAGGTCATCACCTGGCCCAGCAGGGACCGCTGCACCGTCTGCACCTCGCCGCGCCCGCCGCACGTGTCGCACGGGACCGGCACGGAGTCGCCGTTGGTGCCCTTGCCCTGGCAGCGGTCGCACAGCACCGCGGTGTCGACGGTGACCTGCTTGGTGACCCCGGTCGCGCACTCTTCGAGGTCGAGCCGCATCCGCAGCAGCGAGTCGGAGCCCGGCCGGACCCGGCCGATGGGGCCGCGCGAGGTCGCCCCGCCGCTGAAGCCGCCACCGAAGAAGGCCTCGAACACGTCGCCCAGGCCGCCGAAGCCGCCCCCGAAGCCGCCGCCCGCCGCGGCGGCGCTTTCCATCGGATCGCCGCCCAGGTCGACGATGCGCCGCTTCTCGGGGTCGCTCAGCACCTCGTAGGCGACGCTGATCTCCTTGAACTTCGCCTGCGCGCCCTCATCGGGGTTGACGTCGGGATGCAGCTCGCGCGCCAGCTTGCGGTACGCGCGCTTGATGTCCGCATCGCTGGCGTTTCTGCTCACGCCGAGCAGCCCGTAATAGTCGCGTGCCACGCCTGACTCTCCTAAACCTGGTCCTTATCCCGCGCCTGCGCATACCGCGGGTGCGCGTTCATCGAGCACCCAGGACTTCGCCGATATATAGGGCAACCGCGGCGACGCTGGCGATAGTTCCCGGATAGTCCATCCGGGTGGGCCCCAGCACACCCATTCCGCCGAACACGGTGTCGGAGGTGCCGTAGGCGGTGGTCACCATCGAGGTGCCGGCCATTTGCTCGGCGGCCGTCTCATGGCCGATGCGCACCGTCACCTTACCGGCTTCCTGCTGGGCCGCCAGCAACCGCAGCACCACCACCTGCTCCTCGAGCGCTTCCAGGATCGAGCGCAACGAGCCGCCGAAATCGGCGGCGTTGCGGGTCAGGTTGGCGGTCCCGCCCATCAGCAAGCGTTCTTCGGTGTGTTCCACCAGCTGCTCCAGCAAGACCGTCGCCGAGCGGCCGACGGCGTCGCCCAGGCCGTCGGGGGCGCGCAGGTTCCCGGCCAGGTCGGCCACCGCGATCGAGGCCGCCGACAGCTTCTTGCCCACCAGCGCCTGGCCCAGCATCTCGCGGAGCTGGGCCAGCTGGTGGTCGTCGATGACGTCGCCGAGTTCGACGATGCGCTGGTCCACCCGACCGGTGTCGGTGATGACCACCATCAGCAGCCGGGCCGGGGTCAGCGCGATCACTTCCAGATGGCGCACGGTAGACGAGGTCAGCGTCGGGTACTGCACCACGGCCACCTGCCGGGTCAGCTGGGCCAGTAGGCGGACCGCCCGGCGCAGCACGTCGTCCAGGTCGACGCCGGATTCCAGGAAGCTCAGGATCGCGCTGCGCTCGGCCGCGGACAGCGGCTTGACGTCGTGCAGGCGGTCCACGAACTCGCGGTAACCCTTCTCGGTGGGCACGCGCCCGGAGCTGGTGTGCGGCTGGGTGATGTAGCCCTCGGCCTCCAGCACCGCCATGTCGTTGCGGACGGTCGCCGACGAGACGCCCAAGTTATGACGCTCCACCAGCGTCTTGGAACCGATGGGTTCCTTCGTGGCAACGAAATCGGCGACGATGGCACGCAGCACCTCGAAGCGACGTTCGTCGGCACTTCCCACTCGTGGTCACCTCCCTGCAGCGCCCTGACCGGGTTCATTTTACGGGTCGCAAACCGTGCTGACCGTGACCAGCGGCCGCTTGCCGGGGCGGGCGGTCGCGGCCGCCGTCGGCATTACCGGCGGCTTGGACGCCGGCGGCGCTTCTTGCGGCTAGCCTGTCCAGCATGAACCGGTCGGGTCATAGCAACGCGTCGGGGAAGATCGCGCAATGATTTTCAAGGGCGTGCGCGACGGCAAGCCGTATCCCGAGCACGGGCTGTCCTACCGGGACTGGTCCCAGATTCCGCCGCAGCAGATCCGGCTCGACGAACTGGTCACCACGACGACGGTGCTCGCGCTCGATCGTCTGCTGTCGGAGGACTCCACCTTCTACGGCGACCTCTTCCCGCACGCGGTGCGGTGGAAGGGCGTCACCTACCTCGAGGACGGGCTGCACCGGGCGGTCCGGGCGGCGCTGCGAAACCGCACCGTGCTGCACGCCCGGGTGTTCGACATGGACATGGCGCCCGGGCCGCCGCGGTAGCCGGTCACGTTTGCCGGGCGCGGGGTGTCGACTCAGTGAGGACGTTGGTTCACACCGCAACTTGCTAGGAGGTCGCCATGTCCCGGTTGCAAGGGGTCTCCGACCGCGACGCCGGTCTGGGCGCCAAGATCGCCTTCTTCTTCACCAAGCGCAAGCTGGCCCAGATGACCGGCCTCGAAACGGCCGGGATGCTGGAACCGCTGCGCATGTACGCGCACATCCCCCGGCTGCTCAACGCCTACGGCAAGCTCGAACAGGCCGAGTCCAAGCTGGACGTGCTCAGCCCGCGCCACCGCGCGCTCGCGGAGCTCAAGGCGGCGACGACGGTGCGCTGCGAGTACTGCATCGACCTCGGTTCGCAGATCGCCCGCCAGTGGGGCATGACCGACGAGGAACTGCTCGCACTGGCCGACTATCGAAGCGCCGCATGCTTTTCCGAGCTCGACAAGCTGATCCTCGAATACGCCACCGCGGTCAGCCGCACCCCCGTCGAGGTCAGCGACGAGCTATTCGACGCGCTGCGTGCGCATTTCGACACCGCCCAACTCGTCGGGCTCACCCACGTCATCACGCTGGGCAACCTGCGCGCCCGCTTCAACCTCGCGCTCGGCATCGGTTCGTCCGGCTTCTCCGGCAACCAGGTCTGCGCCCTGCCCGACGCGGGCGCCACATGAGCTTGGACGCGTCGATCACCACGCGGTTCGAGGCGGCGCGGCCGCAGCTGGGCGCGATCGCCTACCGCATGCTGGGTTCGATCGACGACGCCCAGGACGCCGTGCAGGAAGCGTGGCTGCGGCTCAGCGGCAGCGGCGCCGACGGCATCGCCAACCTGGACGCCTGGCTGACGACCGTGGTGGCCCGCATCTGCCTGAACATGTTGCGCGACCGCCGGGCCCACGCGGGCGAGGGGCTGGGCGTCGCGCTGCCGGACCCGATCGTGGACGCCGAGGGCGAATTCGACCCCGAGCACCGCGCGATGCTGGCCGACGCGGTCGGGCTGGCGTTGTTCGTCGTGCTGGACACCCTGCCGCCCGAGCAGCGGCTGGCGTTCGTGCTGCACGACGTCTTCGCGGTGCCGTTCGACCAGATCGCCCCGATCGTCGGCCGGACGCCGGAGGCCACCCGCAAGCTGGCCAGCCGGGCCCGCCGGCGCATCGAGGAGGCCGATCCGGCCCCCGACGGCGACGTGGCCGCCCAGCGGGAGGCCGTCGACGCGTTCTTCGCGGCGGGCCGCAGCGGCGACTTCGACCGCCTGGTGGCGGTGCTGCATCCCGACGTGGTGCTGCGCGGCGACTTCGGCCGCGGCACCGCCGGTTTCCGCACCCAGGGCGCGTCCGCGGTGGCGCGGCTGGCCCGCGCCTACGCGGGTCCCGATCGCGAGGTGCGCGCCGCGACGGTCAACGGGGCGGCCGGCGCGGTCATCTTCGTCGACGGGCGGGCGACGGCGATCATGGGCTTCGTGGTGCGCGACGGCCTGGTCGCCTCGATCGACGTGCTGGCCGACCCCGTCCGCGTCGCCCGATCAGACCTGCGCGCGCTGCGCGCCGATCACTGACCGGCGGCCTGCAGCAGCTCCATCGCCGACGCCCGGGACAGCACCCAGCCGCCCTGGTTGACGAATGTGACGTTCTGCGTGACCGGCGACGTCAGCTTCGGACCGGAGACCGCGACGTCGGCGGTGGCCGAGCCGGCCGCGGCCGGCTGGATGTTCGTGACGTCGAACGACAACGGCAGGTCGCCGTTCTTGGCCGCCTTCTGCAGCTTCTTGTCGGCCACGTGCGCCTCGATGCCGCTGATGCCACCCTGAACCAGGTTGCTCTTGCTGGCGAACGAGACGCTCGGGTCGGCCAGGCTGTTCAGCACGCCGGTCAGCTGGTCGGCCGTCGGAACGTCGGCGGCCGGGGCCGGGTCCTGCGGCAACGGCGCGCCGACCGCGCTCAACCGCACCTGGTCCATCGGCGTCGCGACGGAAGCCAGCCCCGCGGCCGCACCCCCGATGACGACGAACGCTGCCACGCTGGTGGCGAGCAACTTGACGGTCTTCATGGTTCCCCCTTCGACGGGCGCGAGCCTGAACCGGATCCACACATTTGGTGCGGTGTCAGCGCGCCTGCTACTCCTGTTGTTTCGCGTCTCGGCACGGCCACGTTACGACCGCGCCTTAGGAAGACAACATGCACAACCTGTGCGCCGGCTGTGTGGCCGCCCAGAATACCGGCCGCCTAGTTGGTGGCCGTCGCCGCCTGGATCAGGGCGATCGCGGCGTCGTGCTGCAGGATCCAGTTGCCGCCCTGGTTGACGAACACCAGGTGCTTTTGCACCGGGCCGGCGAACTTTGGTCCCGAGATGGCGACGTCGGCCTGGGCCAGGTTCGGGCCGGCCGGCGCGATGTTCGTCACAGCGAACGTCTCCGGGAAGTTGCCGTTGCGGTAGGCCTTTCGCAGATCGTGGTCGGCCACGTGGCCCTCGTCGGGGCTGATGCCGTTTTCCACCAGGTTGTTCTTGGTCGTATACGAGACGCCCGGGTCGGTGGCCTGGTTGCACAGGGTCGACAGCTGCTCCGGCGTCGGCAGGGCGCCGGGGGCCGGGGGCGGCGGCGGGTCCTGCGGCAACGGCGCGCCGAGCGCGGCCAGTTGCACCTGATCCATCGGTGCGGCGACGAAAGCGCCACCGGCGGCTCCCCCTACGACGGCGAACGCCGCCACGCCGGTGGCAAGAGTTTTAACGGTCCTCACGGTTCCCCCTTCGATACGCGCGCACCATGTCGAGAAGTCAGTGATCTTGTCCCCCACACGGTTCCGCGTGACCACGGTGTAGTTGGTGTAAGTGTGCACGGTGTCGCCGGCGATTGCGTCTCGGGCCGGTCACGTTACGGCGGCGCTACGGCTACGCCGCGTCAGCGGCGCTTGATCGATTCCTGGAGGCTCTTGGGCCGGATGTCGGTCCAGTTCTTCTCGATGTACTCCAGGCACTCCTCGCGGCTGGCCTCGCCGTGCACCACCCGCCACCCCGCCGGCTTGTCGGCGAAGCTCGGCCACAGGCTGTGCTGGTCCTCGTCGTTGACGAGGACGAAGAAGGTGCCGTTCTCGTCATCGAAGGGGTTGATGCTCATCGCGTCTCCTTGTCGTGTGCTTGGGCGCCCCCATTAAGCCCCCAGTGGTTCCTAGTACCCGGTCGGACAGCAATCCCAAGCAGCTGAGGTTCGGAAACCCCGGCCCCTGCGTCAGCCCGGACAGGTTGGGCAGGAACAGCTTGGGCCTGACGTCGCTGACCGCCAGGTCGTAGCCGATCGCTTCCTGCAGGCTATCGGCCGTCAGCGGGCCGCCCAGGCCGAGCTCCAGCAGGTCGAGCACGTCCTGGCCGAACAACGACGTGAACCACAGCGCGTCGGCCCCCGAGCCGTCGATGACCAGATCGAAACCGTGCACCGTCTCGAGGTTCTCGCTGCCGCGGTTGGTGGACAGGGTGAGCCGGATCTGCCCGTCGCGGCCCACGGCGTGGGCCACCCGGCCCCGCAGGTGCCGGATGCGGTCGTCGGCCAGCAGGGCTTCCTGCACGTTGGCCGAGAACACGCCGCGGTCGGTGCGGGCGAGCGCGTCGCGGCGTTCGGCCAGCGTCAGGGCGGTCCAGTCGGTGGGGTCGGAGAACAGCGAGTTCTCGAAGAAGCTCTCCCCCCGGGTGAACAGCGTCACCTGCGGCGAGATGACGGTGATGGTCGAAACCCGATGCCGGAACAGCTCATTGAGCATCGACGCCGCCGTCTCACCGCCGCCGATGACGGCCACCCGTTCGGCGGTGATCCGGTCGTGGCCCGCGGCGCGGTCCCAGAACTGGGCGATCGACAGCATGCGCGGATTGCCGGGCAGCAGCGACTTCTCGGCCTGGCCGGGCCCGGTGATCATCAGGGCGTCGGCCGCCACGCTGGTCTCGTGGGTGTGCAGCGCCCACTTCTCGCCGTTGACGGCCAGCCGCTCCACCTCGCCGCGCACCACGTCGAGGCCCACCTGGTCGGCCACCCAACCCAGGTACTGGCTCCATTTGCGATGGGTGGGCGCCGGCCGGCCGCGGTCGATCCATTCGGCGAACGACGCCGTGGCGATCAGGTAGGACTGCCAGCTGTAGCGGGTCATCCGTTCGTCGAGTTCGGCGTTGCGGCGCGGGACCAGCGCCGAGCGGTAGGGAAATCCCACGTCCTTCTCCGGGCTGGTGCCCAGCCGGTGCGCCCCGTCGGTCCAACCGCCGCTTGCCTGCCAGTTGGCCGCGACGCCGATGCGTTCGACCGCGATCACCTCGGGGGCGTCGACGCCCATGTCGCGCAGCACGGACGCCTTGGCGGCGACGGCCACCGCCTTGGCGCCCGCGCCCAGGATCGCAAGTGTGCTCATGTCACCATCTCCCGCAGCGATTCGATCCAAAGGTGTTGCAGTTCGGCCAGATCGGCCTCGCCGAGGATGTCGGGCAGCGCGCGCCACTGCGCGGCCAGCACCCGCTGGCCGTCGAACGTCAGCATGGCCGCCACGATGGTGAGCTCGTGGCGCACCGCCAGCTCCGGCTCCGGTTGCGGCGACACCCCGGCGAGCAGTTCACGTTCCAGCGTCAGCGCGGCGCCGCCGCCGGCGTGGGCGGCGCCGAGGTAGTTCAGCAAAAGTTGCGGCGCCGGCAACGGGGCGAGGCGTTCGGCGGTGTCGGTGCGAAGGTAGCGCAGCAACCCGTAGTCCAGCCCGTCACCCGGGATGGCCGCCAGCTGCTCGCCCACGGCTCGCGGGTCGGCCGAGCGCACCCGTATCGGGTAGATGGAACTCAGCAGCCCGACGGTGTCACCGGTGTCGATGCCGTGCGCGCCCGACCCGTCGACCAGAGCGTCTGCGCGCCCGTGTGTTTCGAGCGCCAGCAGGGGCGGCGGCGTGGCCTGGTTGCGGGAGTGCCGCCACCGCGTCACCGTCGCCGCGGTGGCGGCGATCAGCAGGTGCGGCAACGGCAGCCCGGAGTCCAGCAGCCGGCGGGTGATGTCGGCATCGGTGGCGATCATCCGGACGGTCAGATCGCGGGCGCGGTCACGGGCCGGATCGACCCGTCGCGCGCCGAGGTCCGGGTCGTCGCCGTCGGACTGGGCGGCCCAGAATTGCACCGTGTCCAGCCCGCGGGCGCGCTCGACGAGCGCACCGGCCCAGCGCCGGTAGCTGGTGTGCTCGCGGATCGGTGCCGGCGAGCGGCCGGCGGCCAAAGCCGTTAGGGCGGCGTCCAATTCGCCGAGGACTACCCGCCACGACGCCGGATCCATCGCGAGCACGTGGGCGGTCAGCAGCAGGACGCTTCGCCCGGTCGCCGGGCGGAGCCACGTCGCGGCCAGCAGCGCTCCGCGCTGCGGGTCGAGGCGGTCCACGGCCCGCGCGACGTGTTCGGGCACCGCCGCGTGCAGGTCATCCGTCACGGCCACCTCGGTGAGGATCTCGGCGGGTTGCGCCGGGACCAGGGTCATCGCGGCGCGGTCCAGTCGCGTGCACAGCATCTCGTGCCCGTCCACGATGCCGGCGAGCGCGGTGTCGAGCTGCTCGCGGCTGACGTCGGCGGGCAGCCGGATGGCTTCGGTCTGCGCCAGCCGCCGCGGCTCGCCGTGCTCGTAAAGCCAACGGCCGTTGGGCAGCACCGGCATGGGCTCGGCGCTGCGCTCGACATCGCTTGTGGCGATGAGGGTTTCGGCATCGATGGCCCCCGCCAGCTCCCGGATGTTGGCGCACTCGAGGATGAGCCGGGCGCGCAGGGCGATCCCCCGCGCCCGGGCCGCCTGCACCACCGACAGGGCCACGATGCTGTCCAGGCCCAGCTGCAGGAAATCGGCGGCCACGTCGATTCGCGGCTGAGCCAGCAGCTCCGAAAGCAGTTCGGCCAGCGCGGCTTCGGTGGGAGTCTCGGGTTCGGCGCCGCCGGTATCCGCCTCGGCGACGTCGAACGCGCTCAGCGCGGCCTCGTCCAGCTTTCCGTTGACGGTCAGCGGGATTTCGTCGACCGCGACGATGCGCTGCGGGATCATGTAGCGCGGCAACCGCGATGCCAGCATGCCGCGCAGTTGCGCCGCCGACGGCGGGTGCGGCGCGGCGTCGGACGCGACCACGTAGGCGGTCAGCCGCGCGCCCGAGGGCCCGCGGCGCACCAGCACGCCCGCGCGCCGCACGCCGGGGTGTGATTCGAGCGCGGCCGCGATCTCGCCCGGTTCGACGCGGTAACCGCGGATCTTCACCTGGGCGTCCGCGCGCCCCACGTACTGCAGCGAACCGTCCGGGCCGCGACGTACCAAATCGCCTGTGCGGTACATCCGTTCACCGGGCGCGAAGGGGTCGGCGGTGAAGCGGTGGCCGGTCTCCGCGGGACGGCCGAGATACCCGCGGGCCAGCTGGGCGCCGGCCAGATACAGCTCGCCGGTGGCGCCGAACGGCACGGGACGCAGCGCGGAGTCCAGCACGTAACCGCGGGTGTGCTGGGTCGGCCGCCCGATCGACGGCTCGTCGTGCTCCGGGATCGCGGCGACGATGGCCTCAACGGTGGTTTCGGTGGGCCCGTAGCAGTTGTAGGCCGTCATCCCCGCGCGTGCGCACTCGGCGCGGATCAGCTCCCACGCCAGTTTGGCGAGCGCTTCCCCACCCAGCGCCAGCACGGCGAGCGGAACGGTGCTGAGCAAACCGCATGCGGCGAGCTGGGCAAACATCGACGGGGTGGTGTCGATCATGTCGATGCCGTGCTCGGCGATCGTCGCGACCAGCGCCTCGGCGTCGGTCTGGGTGTGTTCGTCCATGATGTGCACAGCGTGGCCGTCGAGCAGCGCGACCAGCGGCTGCCAGGCGGCGTCGAACGCGAACGACCATGCGTGCGCGACACGCAGTGGCCGGCCCAGTCGGGCGGCCGCCGGTCGCAGCACGGCGGCCAGGTGGTCGTCGGCGTAGGCGCCCACCGCCGCGTGAGTTCCGATGACGCCCTTGGGTTCTCCCGTCGTCCCCGACGTGAAGACGACGTACGCCGCCTGCCCGGGTGCCACGCCGGCCGGGCGAAAGTCGCCGTCGGCGGGTTCGCCGGTCGCCAGCCAGTCGTCGTCGATCACGATCGACGCGCCGGTCTGCCGCAGGATGGAGTCCACCCGTTGCGGAGGCGTCGCGGGTTCCATCGGGACGCACGCGCCGCCGGCTTTGAGCACGGCGAGCATCGCGGCAACGTACTGCGGGCCGCGGGAAAGCCGAATGCCGACCGGGGTTTCGGCCCGCACGCCGTGTCGGGCGAGCCGGGCGGCCAGCCCGTCGCTGCGGGCATCCAGCTCGCGGTAGCTCAGCGTGCCACCGGCCCAGCTGACCGCCGGGCGGTCCGGGGTCCTGCGGGCGACTTCGGCGAATCGGGCGTGGATCCCGACGGGCGGCGCCGGGAGCGCTCCGGCCGCGCGCGGCGGGACGACCTCGTCCTGGAAGAGGACGCTGACGTCGCGCAGCGGGCGCTCCCAGTCGCGCAGCAGGCGCTCGGCCGTGGTCAGGACCCGCCGCCCGAAGGCGGCCGCGGGGGTGGCGCCCAGCGCACCCTCGATGACCTCGATGAGCACCACCAGTTCGCCGGCTTCCATGTGGGCGGCGATGGTGATCGGGAAGTGCGACAACGTTTGCAGCGCGGAGGGCCGGAAAGTCGCACCGGCGGCGGTCAATTCGGTTCCGGCCGTCAGCCCGTCCAGCGGGAAGTTCTCGTAAACCAGCAGGGTGTCGAACATCTCGCCGACCCCGCCCAGCGCCCGCAGCTGCGCATGCCCGAGGTAACCGTGTTCGCGCAACAGCGCGGCGCTGCGCTGCACCGCCCGGCATTGTTCACCGGCCGCCGCGGCGGGGTCGAGCCGCACCCGCAGGGGGACGGTGTTGATGAAGAGGCCGATCATGGTCTCCACGCCGGACAGTTCGGGCGGCCTGCCGGATACCGTGACCCCGAAAACCACGTCGTGGGTGTCGGTCAACCGGGACAACACCACCGCCCACGCCATCTGCATCAGGGTGTTGACGGTGATGCCGCGGGACCGGCTCTCCTCGACCAACCGCGCGGTATCCTCGGCGGGCATCCGCAGTTCGGTGGTCCGGGGCAGCCCGGACCGCCCGCCCTCGCTGGAGCCGAGCGCGGCGGACAGCAGGGTGGGGCCGGGCAGGCCCGCCAGGTGCTGACACCAGATCTGTTGACTGGCCTGCGGATCCCGGCTCGACAACCAGCCGATGTAGTCGCGGTACGGCCGCGGGGCGGCCCGCAGCGCCGCCACGTCGCCGCCCGCCTGATACAACGTCATCATCTCGTTCACGAACACCGGCAACGACCAGCCGTCGATCACGATGTGATGAGCGGTGAGCACCAATCGCCATCGCGCATCGGGCAATTCGATGAGCAGGAAGCGGATGGCCGGCCCGCGTTCCAGGTCGAACGGCCGTCGGCGTTCGCCGGCCTCGAGCGCCCGCACATCCTCGGGCGCGGCGGCGACCGTGCGCCAGGGCAGGTCGACCCTCGACGGCACGATCTGCACGGGGCGTGCGATGCCCCGGCTGAAGAAGCTGGCCCGCAGGTTGGGGTGGCGCGCCAACATCTTTGCCGCGCAATCCCGTAACAGCGCGACGTCGAGCGCGCCGGAAACATCGGCGGCCATGCCGATCACGTACGGGTCGTCGGCCTCCCCGTCGCGGAATTCGGCGAGCGTGGTCAGCGAGTACAAGCCCTCTTGCAGCGGGCTCAGCGCCATCACGTCCTCGATGTCGGGCGCGACATCTTCGGTCGTCGTCATGGCGTCCCGTCCCGCGACGACGACCACAGCTGCGTCACGGCCGCCAAATCGTCGGCCGACAGCCAGGACGCGGTCATCGGCGCGAAGCGGGTGTCGGTCGGCTCGTCGAACGAACCCGCGTCAATGTCCTCGTCGCCTAGGGCGTCGACGGCCGCGGCCAGCTGCCGCACGGTCGGGTTCTCGAAGATCATCCGGGGGCTGATCGCCAGTCCGGCGGCCCGCGCCCGCGCGGCCAGCTGAACCGACAGGATGCTGTCGCCGCCGAGGGCGAAGAAGTCGTCGGACCGCCCCACCTCGGGAGTCGAGAGCAACTCGGCGAACACCTTGGCCAGCGCCCGTTCGGTGTCGGTGCGCGACGGTTCGGCCTGCCCACCGGTGCTGACCGCCGGCCGTGGCAGCCCGGGCCGGTTCAGCTTGCCGGACTCCGTCTTGGGCAGCGCGTCGAGCACGGTCAGCGACGAGGGCATCATGTAGCCGGGCAGCAGGGTGGCGATCGCGGCGCGCACCTCGGCCGCGAACGCCGCCTTATCACCGTCGTCGACGACGGGACGTTGGGGCACAACGTATCCCGCCAGGGAGGTGCCGCCGTGCACCTCCCAGGTGCGCGCCGCCGCGGCGGCGACGCCGTCAGCCCCCGCCAGCGCGGCCTCCACCTCGGCCAGCTCGACGCGGAAACCGCGCACCTGCACCTGGTGGTCGGAGCGCCCGACGAACTCGAGCAGGCCGTCCTCGGTCCACCGGGCCAGGTCGCCGCTGCGATACAGGCGCGAACCGGGCCGGCGGGCATACGGATTGGCCACGAACCGGGATGCGGTCAGCGCCGGCCGCCGCCAGTACCCCCGGGCCAGCTGGTCGCCCGCGTAATACAGCTCGCCCACCACTCCGACGGGAACCGGCCGCAAGCCGTCGTCGAGCAGGTAGGCGTCCGCACCCGGAACGGGCCTGCCGACAAGCGGATTCGGCGGCGCGAGCCGCCCGCGGGACACCGCACCGGAGGTTTCGGTCGAACCGATGTTGTTCAACAGCTCGACGTCGGCACCGGCGCACACCGACACCAGCCGCCGCAGCAGCGAGGCGCTCACCGGCTCCCCGCCGCACACCAGCCGGGACAGCGCTCGCAGCGCCTCGGGCCGGCTGTCGACCAGCGCCGAGACCAGGCTCGGCACGGCGGTCACCTGGGCGACCGAATGCCGGATCATCAAGTCCCCGAGGGCTTCCGGGTCACGGTGTTCGGCGTCGTCGGCGAGGATCATGGTGGCGCCGGCCGCCAATCCGGCCAGCATCTCCATCCCGCCCTCGAGGAACGTGATCGAGGCCTGGGCCAATCGGACGTCGTCGGTCCGCGGCGGGTAGTGCCGCAGCTGCCAGTCCAGCCGGGCGGCCATCGACCGATGGGTGCCGACCGCCCCCTTCGGCTTGCCGGTGGAGCCCGACGTGAAGACCAGGTACATCGGGTCGTCCGGGTGCGGCAGCGGCAGCCCGGCCGCCCGGGGATCGACTTCCCCGTTCTCGATCGCGGCCCGCACCCGCGGGTCGTCCAGTGAGATGACGGCGACGCCGGCGACGTCGGGCATGTCGTCGAGCGCTTCGGCCGTGGCCAGCACCACCGGCGGCGCGACGTCGTCAAGCATGAACTGCTTGCGCGCCGGCGGGTAGCCGGGGTCGATGGGGAAGTAACCGGCGCCGGCCTTCATGATGGCGACCAGCGCCACCACGAGGTCGATGCTCCGCCGAGTCGAGAGCCCGACCAGCGTCCCGGGCCCCACGCCGTGGCCTGCGAGCAGGGCCGCCAGGTTGTCCGAACGGCGGTGCAGCGCAGGGTAATCGATGCGCTCACCGCCGCATCGCACCGCGATCCGGTCGGGCCCCAGGCTTCGGCTGGGCCGCAGCAATTCTCCGATGGTGCGCGGCCGGTCGTGCGGCGGCAACTCGCCCCGGCTCCAGTCCTGCAGCATGCGCCGCCGGTCTTCGGCGCCGATCAGCTGCACGTCCTGCAACGTCTGATCCACGTCGGTGGCAAACTCGGTGACCACCCGGGTCAGCCAGCCGGCCAGGCGCTCGATGGTGGTCCTACTGTAGAGCTCGGTGCGGAAGATCAGGTTGCCGTTGTAGCCGATGCCCGCCGAGGTACCGGTGCCGTCGGTGCCGAAGAAGTTGACGCTGAGATCCGCGTGCGCCATGTCGAACACGGGGTCGAGCGAGGTGCACACGGTGTCCTGCCCGCCGTCGGGGGCCTGCTCGATCACTCGCGTGGCGGGCAGGTGGTCGCGGACGTGCACTACGACCTGGAACAGCGGATTGCGCGACAGCGAGCGCACCGGGCTGACGCTGTCGACCACCCGGTCGAAGGGCAGATCCTGGTGCGCGTAGGCGGCCAGCGCCGTCTCGCGGGCGCGGGTCAGCAGTTCACGCAGGGTCGGGTTACCGGTGAGGTCGTTGCGCAACACCAGGATGTTGACGAAAAACCCGATCAGTTGGTCCAATTCGGACTCGGAGCGTCCGGCGACCGGTGTGCCCAGCGGGATGTCGAGGCCGCCGCCCGCCTTGTGCAGCACCACGGCGACCGCGGTTTGCAGCAGCATGAATTCGGTGATGCCCAACTCGCGGCACAACTCGGCGAGCTTGGCGCGGGTGGCCGCGTCGATGCGGAAGTCGACCGATTCGCCCTCCCCGGTGGGGACGGGCTGGCGCGGGAAGTCCGGCCGCAGCCCGGTGTCCTCCGGCAGACCGGCCAGCTGCCGATTCCAGTACTCCCGCTGCTCCGCGGCGACGCTGGATTCCTGACCGGCCGCGTCGCCCAGGAACGCGCCCTGCCAGGCCGCGTAATCGGCGTACTGCACCCGAAGCGGCGCCCAGGCCGGGGCCTCCCCCGCCCGGCGGGCCCGGTACGCGGTCATCACGTCGGCGAACAGCACCCCCGCCGACCAGTGGTCGGAGGCGATGTGATGGATCACGAGCGACAGCACGTGATCCGCGGCGTCAGCGTCGGCGCGCAACAACGCGATTCGCACCGGCAGCTCACGGTCCAGCTCGAAGCAGTGCCGGCGCTCGACGTCCAGCTGCTCCCGCAGCCAGGCGTCGTCGGGCCCGGTCGCCCGGCGCACCGGAACCTCGCCGGCGGGGCCGACCACCTGGTAAGGCACGCCGTCCAGCTCCACATACGAGGTGCGCAGGATCTCGTGACGGGCGACGACGTCGCCGACGGCGGCGATCAGCGCGTCGATGTCCCACGGCCCGCTCAGCTTCGCGGCGAAGGGAATGTTGTTGACCCAGCTGGGCCCGTCGATGCGATAGGCGAACCAGCTGCGCAGCTGCGACGCCGACAGGGGCAACGGCTGGTCGTGCGCGGTCGCGATCAGCTTGGGCCGCGCCTGCCTGGGCTCCCCGGAACTCAGCCGATCGACCCGCTCCGCCAACAGGCCCACCGTGGCGAGCTCGAAGACTTCCCGGATGCCCAACTCCACGCCGCACTCCGAGCGGATCGCGGTCACGAGTTTGGTGGCCACCAGCGAGTGACCGCCCAGGTCGAAGAACGAGTCGTCGACGCCCACCCGGTCGTGACCGAGCAGCGTGGAAAACAGTGCGGCGATGCGGCGTTCGGTGACGGTGGTGGGGTCGCGGTATTCGGTGACGGCCGCGATCTGCGGTTGGGGCAGTGCGGCGCGGTCGATCTTGCCGTGCGCCGTGATCGGGATCTCCTCGAGCGGCACGTAGGCCGCCGGCGTCATGTAGTCCGGCAGCGCGGCCGCCACCCGCGCGCGAATGCGTTCCACGTCAACGGTTTCCGGGCCGCCACCCGGGGCGGGCGTCACGTATCCGACCAGGCTCTTGCCCAGCCGGGGTAGGTCCATGGCCAGCACGACGGCTTGTCCGACGCTCGGGTCGACCGAGATGGCGGCGGCGACCTCGCCCAGCTCGATGCGGAAGCCGCGGATCTTGACCTGTTCGTCGGCGCGCCCGACGAATTCGATGTCCCCGTCGAGGTTGCGGCGGGCGAGGTCGCCGGAGCGATACAACCGGGCGCCCGGCGTGAACGGGTCGGCGACGAACCGCTCGGCCGTCAATGCGGGCCGACGGTGGTATCCGTGCGCGACATGCGTTCCACCGATGTAGATTTCGCCGATCACGCCGGCGGGGACGGGCCGCAGCGCGTTGTCGAGCAGATACACCTGCGTGTTGATCTTCGGGCGTCCGATGGGCACCACCCGGGTGCCCTGGGCCCCCTCCACCGGGAAGCTGGTGCAGTTGACGACGGTCTCGGTCGGTCCGTAGAAGTTGTACAGCAGCGCGTCGAAGGTGGCGTGGAACTTGTCGGCGATCTCGCCCGGCAGGGCCTCGCCGCCGATGGGCACGCGCCGCAGGGTGCGCCACTGGCTGACGCCGGGCAGCGACAGGAACAGGCCCAGCAGCGACGGCACGAAATGCATCGAGGTGATGCCTTCGCGGCTCAGCAGGTCGGTCAGGTAGCCGATGTCGCGCAGCCCGTCGGGGCGCGGGATCACCAGCCTGGCGCCCATGATCAATGTGCCGAAGATCTCGCCCATGGACACGTCGAAGCTCGGCGAGGCGACCTGCAGCAGCCGGTCGGTTTCGTCCACGTGGTACTCCTCGCCGAACCAGACGAAGTACTCGGCGATCGGCTTGTGCGGCACCGGAACACCCTTGGGCAGGCCGGTCGAACCGGAGGTGTAGATCAGGTAGGCCGTGTTGTCGGGGCTCAGCGGGCGGAGCAGTTCGGCCGGCGCCGTGGCCGGGTACCGCGACAGCCCGGTGACCGGCTCGCGCAGCACCAGTTTGGCGTCGGCGTCGCCCAGGATGAAGGTCAGGCGATCCTCGGGGTAGGTGGGGTCGACCGGCAGGTAGACCGCTCCGGCCTTGAGCACGCCCAGCGCGGTGATGACCAATTCGGGTGACTTGTCCAGCAGCACCGCCACGCGGTCCTCGGTGCCGATCCGCCGCTCGATCAGCCAGTGCGCCAGGCGGTTTGACTCTTCGTCGATCTCGCGGTAGGTGTACTCGCGGCCCTCGTAGACGACGGCGATGGCGTCGGGCGAGCGCGCCGCCCGGCGGGTGACCAGCGCGGGCAGGGTGGCGGCCGGGGTTTCGAACGCCGCCCCGGTCGAGGCCCAGCGCAACCACTCGGCGTCGTCGGCGTCCATCAGCCCGCAGGCCGACAGCGCTGCATCGGGGTCGGTCAGCGCGCTATCCAGCAATACGCCGTAGTGCCGGAGCAGCTGCTCCACCAGCCGCTGATCAAGCACCTCGACCAGGTATTCGGCCTCGACGGACCCGCCGCCGGCCGAGCGGTCCAGCTCGATCATGAAACTCAATGGCAGCTGGTTGAATTGACCGCGCAACTCACCGCGCTCGCACCGCACGCCGGGCGGGCAGAAGCCGGCGCCGTCGGGCTCTCGCTGCCCGAAGCTCACCCTCGTCATCCGGTCGGCGCCGTGGCGACGATCGGGATTGGACTCGCGCACCAGCCAGTCCAGGTCGGCGCGCGAGTGGGCGAAGGCGCCAACCGCGCTGTCGCGGGTTTGGGCCAGTAGCTCCCGGAATGTTTGGTGGGGCTGCGGCCGCAGCCGGATCACCACGGTGTTTCCGTAGTAGCCGATGGCGGATTCGCTCCCGACGCCGCGGTTGAGCACGGGGGCGGCGACCAGGAAGTCCGTCGACTGGGTGTAACGGTGCACCAGCGCGGCGAAGGCGGCCATCAGCACCATGTACGGGGTGGCGCCGGTCTCGCGCGCCAGCGCCGCGGCCTTGTCGACGGTGGCCGCCGCCAACCGCGTGGTGGCACGCTGGGCACGCCAGGTGCTTGGCACCACCGACCCGTTGGGTCCCGGAAGCTCAAGCGGCTCGGGCAGATTCGCCATCAGGGGCCGCCAATATTCGAAGTCCGCGCCGGGATCGGCCGCTTCGTCCGGCGCGGGTGCGGTTATGGCGGGGACACCGCCGAGGTCGTCGGTGTATGCGCGAGTCAAGTCGGTGAAAAACGGTGTCCACGAGGCGTCGTCCCAGGCGATGTGGTGAGCCGTGATCAACAGCATCAGCTCGTCGCCCGACAAGCGCGCCGCCGTGACCCGCAGCGGGGAGTCCTTGGCGAGGTCGAAGGGCCGGCGGAAGTCCCGTTGCGCCAGCACGTCCAGCCGCAACCGCCGGGCTTGCTCGGTCAACTCCGACAGATCGTGTTCGGCCCACTCGGGCCGCAACTCCTCGCGGACAACCGGATACGGGTCGCCGTCCGGGCCGGTGGCATAGGTGGTGTGCAGCACCTGGTGCCGCGCGGCCACGGCGTCGACCGCGCGCCGCAATCGCTGGAGGTCGACCACCCCGGTGACCCGGTAGGACACACAGACGTTGAGCAGCGCGCTGTCCGGGTCCACCGACTGCACGAACCACATCCGGTGCTGGCCGACGGACATGCTCGGTTGGTCTTTGGCGGCCGCGGGCGCCTCGGCGGCCGGTCTGGCCAGTCCGCGCTCGGCGATCTTGCGGCGCAACAGTTCCAGGCGCTCGTCGTCGAGACGGGCGCCGGTTCGGGTGGTGTCCGTCACGCGGGGAGTCCAACCTTTCTCGGTTCGGGGGTGTCGAGTGGCGCGTCCGGTCGCGGCCCGTCACCGGGGTCGACGCGCAACGCGTCGACCAGTTCGTCGAGGGTGATGCCGCCGAGCATGCGCGCGACCGGGACCGACCTTCCGACCGTCCGACGCAGCCGCTTGCGCAGGTCGAGCGCGAGCAACGAGTCCACGCCGAGGTCGATGAGCGGTGCGCTCGGGTCGATCGTGACCGCCTCCCCCAGGTGCAGTGTCGCGGCCAGTTCGGCGCGCACCACCTCACCGAGCGGCTTGGCCGCGCCGTCCTCGTCCGCGGCGGCGGCCCCGGCGGTGGTGAACGGCATTGGCATGCCCTGGCTTTCGAAGAAGACCGCGAGCCGGTCGAAGTCCGCGCGGAAGATCAGCGGATCGCCGTCGTAGCGTCGCAGGCCCGCCTCGATCGCCGGCTCGGGCGCCATCGCGATCAGGCCGGAGCGTTCGGTGCGGGTGATCTCGTCGCCCGTCACCACGCCGGCGGCCTGCCACAGGCCCCACCGGATCGCCGCGCAGTCGCGGCCCGCGCCGCGCAGCCGGGCGACCAAGACGTCGAGCATGCGGTTGGATGCGGCGTACGCCGCGTGCGCGTGGCCACCCCATACGCCGAACACCGACGAGCAGGCCAGGATTCGGCAATCCGGCCGCAGCGGCCACATCTCCGCCAGCGCCGCCAGGCCGCGCACCTTCGCGGCGCAGACCGCGGCGACGTCGGCGCCGGTGAGTTCGGCGCGCGTGCGGGCCTCGGCGATGCCGGCGGTGTGGATCACCAGAGACGCGCCGGGGTGCCCGGCGGCTGTGTCGGCCAGCGCGGCCGGGTCGGTGATATCGCACCGCGGGGCGCGCACGTCGACGTCGTGGCCGTCGGTAAGCCGGCGCAGCGTGGGCTCGTCGATGCCGTTGCGGCTCAACAACGTCACGGTCCGGGCCCCGCGTTCGATGCAGTATCGGGCGTACTGCAGGCCGATCGCCCCGCTGCCGCCGGTGATCACCACGTCGTCCAGCGCGGCCGCGTCGAGGGGGCGCGCGGTCCCCGAGTCGCGGCACTCCCGCAAGGTTCGCACGTAGCGTCGCGGCGAACCATTGCCCCGCAACGCCACCTCGGCCACCTCGCCGAGCAACGCCTCGACCGCGGCGCGCGCCGTCGGGTCGTCGACGTCTCGCCCCGCCAGGTCGAGATGTCCGAAGGCCTGGTCGGTGAACTCGAAGCCGACGCTGCGATGCATGGCGGCCAGCGCCGCCTGCCCGGGAAGCGCCGTGGGGTCATGCCGGTCGACGGTTTCGGCGCCGGCGGTGAGCAGCCACACGGCCCGGCACCGAGGGCCGATCAGCGCGCGGTAGTCGGGTAGTCCCGCGTCCGGCCGGCGCGCGATCTGCTCGATCGCCGCGGCGGCCTCCGGCTCGTCGAGTGCCGGGGCGGCCACGACCAGGATCTCGGCGTCGTTCGGTGACACCACCCGGCAGTTGTCGTGCGCCTCAACGGCGTCGATCAGCCGTTGGGCCAACGTGCCGGTCGTGCCGTGGAAGCCGATGTCGGCGCCCCCCGCCGGCGCCGATGCCGCCCGCCAATGCTCGACGGCGACCGTGAGCGCCGCGGCGGGCGCGGTCTCGATCGCCGGTTCGGGCGCCGCCCAGAGGTGCTCCGCCCGCATGGGCGCGTTGGGGAACCCGCGCAGGGGACGGCGGACGCCGCCCGGAATCGTGTTGGCCCATTGACAGCCGGGATCGGCGGTTGCGACGGCGGCGATGTTGGCCGCGAGCGTGTCGGTGATGGTCGAGTCGCGGTGTCCCGAGCCGACGGCCAGGGTCGTCCGCTCGTCGATGAGGTCGGCGAGCGGATACAGCAGCGCGGGATGCGCGGACAGCTCGACGAAGATGGTGGCGCCCAGCCCTTGCGCCGCCGCCACCGCGCGATCGAACCGCACGGTGTTGCAGAGGTTTTCATACCAATACTCACCGAAATCGCGGTCGCTGCCGACCTCCGCGCCGAAGGTCGACCCGACGAATCGCACCGGGCTGTCTCCGAATGCCGAGCGCGGCACCAGCTCGGCCAGCTGCTGACGCAATGGCCGTAGGACGCTGGTGTGCCCGGGATAGTCCACGGCCAGTTGGTGGGTGAACACGCCGCGTTGCCTCTGTCTCTTATACACATCT
>NZ_LATC01000019.1:0-63202 GCF_001414075.1 Mycobacterium sp. UM_11
CATCTTCAACCGGGGCGGGCCGTACCTGGCGCGCGGGGCCCAAGACCTGGTGCCCACCGCGCAGCTGCTGGACACCTACAGCCCGGCGATCTTCTGCACCCTGAAGAACTATCACGACGTGGTGCCGTTGACCGGCGCCTCCGAAGGCGGTTTCAACGGCTACTCGCTGAACATGAACACCGAGGCGCTGTCCGGGCTGGGCTTGCTGGCCAACCCGGTGTCGGCGGTGGCCACCATCGCCAGCCTGGTCGGCGGGCTCGCCGGCGTCGTCGGCGGAGCGCCGAACCCGTACACCTACCCGGAGAACCTGCCGCGGGTGAACGCGCGCGGCGGGCCGGGCGGTGCCCCGGGTTGCTGGCAGCCCATCACCCGGCACCTTTGGCCCGCACCGGAGTTGGTGATGGACACCGGCAACAGCATCGCGCCCTACAACCACCTCGATACCGGATCGCCGTATGCGATCGAGTACGTGTGGGGCCGACAGGTCGGGGATAACACGATCAATCCCTAGAACCGCGGCGCGAAGAATGCAGAATGTCCTCGTGCTGGCGCGCAGGGACCGCTGACGTGCCGGGGTTTGGCTTCCACACCCTGGCGCTGCTGACCGCGATCGGGTTGGCCGGCCCCTTGCTGGCCGCGCTGCCGCGGTTGCGGATTCCGGTGATCATCGGCGAGCTGCTCGCCGGCCTCGTCGTCGGCCGCACCGGTTTGAACCTTGTCGACGTCACCAACCCGACGTTCCAGCTGCTCGCCAACGTGGGCTTCGCGCTGGTGATGTTCGTCGTGGGCACCCACGTCCCGGTCCGCGCCGGCGGGCTGCGCTCGTCGCTACCACGGGCGCTCGGGCGGGTGGCGCTGGCCGGTGGCGCCGCGGCGGCACTCGGTGTCGGGCTGGCGGTGGCGTTCGGGACCGGCCACGCGGCGATGTACGCGGTCCTGATGGCGTCGTCGTCGGCGGCGCTGGCGCTGCCGGTGATCGATTCCCTGCGGCTGCGGGGGCCGCAGGTGGTCGCGGTCACCGCCCAGATCGCCGTCGCGGACACCGCCTGTATTGTCTTGCTGCCGTTGGTGATCGACCTGCATCACGCGCCCACCGCCGCGCTGGGCGCGCTCGCGGTGGCGGGCTGCGCGGCGGTGCTGTTCGTGGTGATGCGCCAAGCCGACGCCAGGGGCTGGCGCCGGCGCATGCACGCCTACTCCGAAAGCCACCGGTTCGCGCTGGAGTTGCGGACCAACCTCATGGTGCTGTTCGCGCTGGCCGCGCTCGCCGTCAGCACACGGGTGTCCGTGATGTTGGCGGGGTTCGCGGTGGGCCTGGTGGTCGGCATGGTCGGCGAACCACGACGGTTGGCGCGTCAGCTGTTCGGCATCACCGAAGGGTTCTTCAGCCCGCTGTTCTTCGTCTGGCTCGGCGCCTCGCTGCAGGTGCGCGAGCTGGGCGCGCACCCGAAACTGATCCTGCTCGGCGCGGGCCTGGGCCTGGGGGCCGTGCTGGCGCACGCCGCCGGCCGACTGCTCGGCCAACCGCTGACCCTCGCGGTGCTCTCGGCCGCCCAGCTGGGTGTGCCCGTCGCCGCTGCAACCATTGGCACCGAGGAACACCTCCTCGTCGCCGGCGAGGCGTCCGCGTTGATGTTCGGCGCCTTGCTGACCATCGCGGCCGCGTCGATCGCGGGCGCGTTGGCGTCGCGCAAGCAGGTGACCAACGGCCCTTCCAACGCCAAGCCGCCGCATGCCCAGCGGCACGACTGACGTCTAGCTGCGCGATTGGCCCAAAGTCCTTTGCGCTAGTGCCGTCGTGCCCTCGTCGGGGGCGGCGGCAATCGGCCATCGTGGATGGACGACGCAATACCGAAGGGAACGACCGCCATGAACACCCGCTTTCCGGATGCCGGCACGGTCCGGACCGTCCTGAGTCTGGCCGCGCGGGCACCTTCGGTGCACAACACGCAACCCTGGCGGTGGCGGGTGGACGCGTCGAGCCTGCACCTGTATTCCGACGAGAGCCGGCAGCTGCCCAACATCGACCCCGATGGCCGGGACCTCATGCTGAGTTGCGGTGCGGCCCTACATCACTGCGTCGTCGCGCTCGCGGCGGTCGGGTGGCTGTCCAAGGTGACCCGGTTCCCAAACCCCGCCGACCCCAGTCACCTTGCGGCGATCGAACTTTCGCCACACCGCGCCGACTCCGTGGACATCGCGCTGGCCGCGGCGATACCGCGGCGCCGAACCGACCGGCGCTACTACAGCTCCTGGCCGGTGCCGGTCGGCGATGTGGCCCTGATGGCCGCGCGCGCGGCCCGCAGCGGGGTAACGCTGTGCCAGGTCGAGGACCTCGACAACCTCCGCAAGATCGTCGCTCAATCCGTCCAGGATCACCTGAACCAGGACTATCTTGCCGAGCTCACGGCCTGGAGCGGACGCTACGCGTCGGTGGCCGGCGTTCCCGCGCGCAACACACCCGCACCCGACCCGACGGCGAAGATTCCCGGCCGGTTCTTCGCCGGGCCGGTGCTGCCCATGCCGGCGGAATCCTCGGCGGCCGAGGACAACGCCGTCGTCGTCGCCCTGGGCACCCGCAACGACGACCGCCTGGCCCAGCTGCGCGCCGGCGAGGCGACCAGCGTCGTGCTGCTCACCGCGACGTCCCTGGGGCTGGCCAGCTGCCCGGTCACCGAACCGCTGGAAGTTCCCGACACGCGCGCGGCGGTCCAATCCGACATCTTCGGCGACAGCAACTACCCGCAGATGCTGCTACGGGTGGGCTGGGCGCCGATCAACGCGGACCCGTTGCCCGCGACGCCGCGGCGCGAGCTCTCCGAGTTCGTCGAGTGGATGACCGAATACGAACACCAGGCCGCGCACTGACCCGGCGAACTCACCGAAACGATTGCGGCGTGGAGGGATACGTGATGGAGGCGTTCACACTGGACCCTCGGTGCTGGCGGGTGGCCCGCGTCTTCGGCCGTAACCCGTTGCTGCGCCGCTCCGACCGCATCGAGGCGATGGTCGTGCTGGTCGCGATCGTCGTGTCGCTGCTCGGCGTCCCCGTCGCCGGTGTGATCGGCGCGACGACCTATGGCGCGCGGGACAAGGTGTACACCCAAGAGGCGCGCGAACGGCACCGCGTCGTGGCGACCGTCGACGAGGCGCGCGCCGAGGACTTCGGTGTGACTGTCGCACAGGCGAAGTGGCCGGGCCCCAACGGGGAGCGCGGCGGGACGCTGGAACTGTCCGAGCGCGTCCAGGCCGGCGGAACCGTCGACATCTGGGTGGACGGCGACGGCAATCCGGTGGTGCCGCCGCCCCCGACGTGGCTCGCCGCCGCCGAGGCGGTCGGCGTGGCGGTGGTGGCCGCGCTGGGCGTGACGATGGCGATGGCGGCACTGGTGGCGGTCGTCCGGTCCCGGCTGGATCGCGCGCGTGATGCCCTGTGGGAGCGCGACATCGAACTCCTCGCCGAGGCTTCGTAAACCATGAGCGGAAACGGCGGGCAGTCCGGTGCCGCAACCTTCGGCATCGCCGGGCTGCAGCGTTTGGTCGAGGTCCTGATCGAGCGCGGGTACCGCGTCATCGGCCCGACGTTGCGGGACAACGCGATCGTGCTCGATCAACTGCAGTCGGCCGACGACCTGCCGCGCGGGTGGGGCGTCGACGTGGCTCCCGGGCACTATCGGGTGCGCGCGCGCGACGACGACGCGGCGTTCGGGCACTCGTCCGGACCCCAGTCGTGGAAGCAGTTCCTGCACCCGCCACGGCGGCGGCTGTGGTCCGGCAGCCGCGACGGCTTCACCGAATCCGAATCGGACGAGGAGGTGCCGCGGTACGCGTTCCTCGGGGTGCGTGGGTGCGACTTGGCGGCGATCGCGACGCTCGACCGGGTCCTTGGCCGCGGCCAGTACCCCGACAACTCCTTCGTCCGCCGGCATCGGCAGATTTTCGTGATCGCGGTCAACTGCACCGAACCCGGCGGGCTGTGCTTCTGCGCCTCGATGGGTACCGGCCCCGCGGCCGGACCGGGATACGACTTGGCGCTGACCGAGCGGGTCGAGAACGGCGGCGTGACCTACCTGGTCGAGGTGGGCACCGAAGACGGCGCCGACGTGGTCGCCGCCGTCGCGCACCGGGCAGCTGACGACGCGGAGATCGGCGCCGCGCGTGCCGCGGTGCAGGCGGCGTCGCAGCGCATGGGCCGCCAGATGCCCGAGGTGAATCTGCGCGACTTGCTGGTCCGTTCGCGGGAGTCACCGCAGTGGGACGAGGTCGCCAGCCGCTGCCTGACCTGTGGCAACTGCACCATGGTGTGCCCAACCTGCTTCTGCACCAGCACCGAAGACGTCAGCGATCTCACCGGTGAGCATGCCGAGCGCTGGCAGCACTGGTCGTCCTGCTTCGAGCCCGACTTCACCTACATCCACGGCGGCGGCAGCGTCCGCCAGTCCGGCGCCTCGCGGTATCGGCATTGGATCACCCACAAACTGGGCACCTGGCACGACCAGTTCGACATGTCCGGGTGCGTCGGCTGTGGGCGCTGTATCGCCTGGTGTCCCACCGGGATCGACATCACCGAGGAAATGAACAAGATGGCCCGCGATGATTGACGTGGCGGACACGGCGGTGATGGCGCCGAACCCGTACCGGGTGCGCAGCCGAATCGTCGAAAGCCCCGACTCCGCGACCCTGTGCCTGGAACCGCTCGGCCAGGTGCTGCGCGCTCCGCAACCCGGAGAGTTCATGATGCTCTACGCATTCGGTGTCGGCGAGGCGGCGATCTCCATCAGCGGCGATCCCACCGTCACCGACGGATCGATCACCCACACGATCCGTGCGGTCGGCGCGGTGAGCCGGGCGCTGCACGACGCCCAGCCGGGAAGCATCATCGGCGTCCGCGGCCCCTTCGGCACCACCTGGGGGCTCGCCGAGGCCGAGGGACGGGATTTGGTGATGGTCGCGGGGGGCGTGGGCCTGTGCCCGCTGCGTCCGGCGATACTCGGAGCGCTGGCCGAGCGCTCCCGCTACGGCAAGCTGACGCTGGTGGTGGGCGCTCGGTCGCAGGCCGACCTCGTCTTCGCCGCTCAGCTCGAAAAGTGGGCGCACGACCCGCAGATCGATTTGCACCTGATCGTCGACGCCAAGACGCCGGGCTGGCACGGCGAGGTCGGCATGGTCACCGAGCCGCTGGGGCGGCTCGCCCTGGAACCCGATCGCACCACCGCGTTCCTCTGCGGCCCGGAGCCGATGTTGCGGTTCGGCGCGGAAACTCTGCTCGCGAAAGGCATTGCGCCGCAGGATATCCGGGTGTCATTGGAGCGTAATATGCAGTGCGGGGTGGGGATATGCGGTCACTGCCAGCTGGGACCGCTGCTGGTGTGCCGCGACGGCCCGGTGGTCGGCTTCGACGTGGCCGGTCCCCTGCTACGGGTGAAGGAGCTTTGATGAGCCGACCGACCCTGGCCGTGTGGAAGTTCGCCTCGTGCGACGGTTGCCAGCTGACCCTGCTGGACTGCGAGGACGAGCTGCTCACCCTCGCCGACCAGGTGCAGATCGCCAACTTCGCCGAGGCCTCCAGCGCGGTCGTCGCCGGGCCCTACGATGTGTCGCTGGTCGAGGGCTCGGTCACCACTCGGCACGACGAGCAACGCATCCAGGAAATTCGGCAGCAATCGAAGGTGCTGGTCACCATCGGGGCGTGCGCGACGGCCGGCGGAGTGCAGGCGCTGCGCAACTTCGCCGACATCGCCGAGTTCGCCTCCGTGGTCTACGCCAAGCCGGAATACGTTGACACGCTTGCGACGTCGACGCCCGCGTCCGCGCACGTCAAGGTGGACTACCAATTGCCGGGCTGCCCGATCGACCGGGGTCAGCTGCTCGACACGCTGGCGGCCCTGCTGATCGGGCGCAAACCGCGGGTGCCGGCCAAGACGGTATGCACCGAGTGCAAGCTCCGTGGCGTGTCGTGTGTCGTTGTCGCCGAGGGGATTCCGTGCCTGGGCCCGGTAACCCACGCCGGTTGCGGGGCGCTGTGCCCCAGCCATCACCGGGGTTGTTACGGCTGCTTCGGCCCGTCGGCGGCCCCGCGGACCGCGACGTTGATTCCGTTGCTGCGCCGCGACGGCATGTCCGACGGAGACGTCGACCGAGTGTTCTCGACCTTCAACGTCGCCACCTTCGCCGCCGAACGGAGCGAGCAGTGAACTCCTCAGAGCGCACCCTGAGCGTGGGCGCGTTGACCCGCGTCGAGGGGGAGGGCGCGCTCCACGTCACCCTGCGGGACGGGGAACTGCGCAGCGTGCAGCTCAACATCTATGAGCCACCACGGTTTTTCGAAGCGTTCCTGCGCGGGCGCGCCCACACCGAACCGCCCGACCTGACGGCGCGCGTCTGCGGCATCTGCCCGGTCGCCTATCAGGTCAGCTCCTGCAATGCCATCGAGGACGCCTGCGGGGTTCAGGTGGACGAGGAGCTCGTCGCGCTGCGGCGGTTGCTCTACTGTGGCGAGTGGATCAACAGTCACGCCCTGCACATCTACCTGCTGCACGCGCCGGACTTTCTCGGCTACGACGACATCGTCGGCATGGCGCGCGACCACCGGGAGGTCGTCGAGCGGGGGCTGGCGCTGAAGAAGGCGGGCAACCGGCTGATGGAATTCGTCGGCGGCCGGGCGATCCACCCCGTCAACGTGCGCCTGGGTGGATTCTATTCCGTCCCAATGCGCTCCGAATTCGCCCCGCTCCAAGAGCTGTTGCGTCGCGCGCTGGACGACGCCGTGGCGACGGTCGAGTGGGTGTCCGGATTCGAATTCCCCGATCTCGAGCTCGACCACGAGTTCCTGGCGCTCGCGGCGGCGGGCCGGTATCCGATCGAGAACGGTGTCATCGCGCGCAGCGCCGGTCCGGCGTTCGGCGTGGCCGAGTTCACCGACCACGTCGCGGAATCACAGCTGCCGCACTCCACCGCCCTGCACGCCACGCTCGACGGCGGTCGCTACCTGACCGGTCCGCTGGCGCGGTACTCGCTGAACGCGCGGGCGCTGTCTCCGATCGCCGCTCAGGCGGCGGCCGGCGCCGGGCTGGCGGGCGAATGCCGAAACCCGTTCCGCAGCATCGTCGTGCGCGCCGTCGAAGTCGTCTACGCGCTCGAAGAGGCGCTGCGCATCATCGATGAATACCAGCGCCCGTCGCGCCCGTTCGTTCCCGTCCCCGCTCGCGCCGGCGTCGGCCACGGGGTCAGCGAGGCCCCCCGCGGCCTGCTGTACCACCGATACCGGATCGACGAGGACGGGCTGGTGTCGGCCGCGACGATGATTCCGCCGACGTCGCAGAATCAGGGGGCCATCGAGGCGGACCTGGCCCGGCTGGTCTCCGGCAACCTCACGCTCGACGACGCCGCGCTCACCGGGTTGTGCGAACAGCTGATCCGCAGCTACGACCCGTGCATTTCGTGTTCGGCGCACTTCCTGACGCTGACGGTGGAGCGGGGATGACCGGCGACGCTGGACGGGTCGCCGTCGTCGGGCTCGGCAACCGTTACCGCCGCGACGACGGCGTCGGTGTCGCCGTTGCCACCGCTTTGGGCGACCTCGTGTGGCCGAATGTCGTTGTGACAAGCGATGTTGCGGAACCCACGGCCCTTCTCGAGGCCTGGACCGGGGCGGGGCTGGCCGTGATCGTCGACGCGGCGATCGCCACGCCCGCCAACCCGGGTCGCATCCATCGGTATCAGTTGGACGAGGTGCCCGATCAGCCCGAGGGGCTGAGCTCGCACAGCGTCGACATCGGCGGCACCCACGCGCTGGCTCGGGCGCTCGGGCGGGTACCCGGCGCGGTGGTGGTCTTCGCCGTCGAGGCGGCGGACACCGGCGACGGCGACGGGCTCACTCCGACGGTCGCGCGCGCCGTGCCGCTGGTGATCGACATGGTGGCCGCCGAGATCAATCGCTTTCGGTCAGCGACGCAATCGCGGCACGCAGGTTCTCGGTGACCTCGGCCGCGATGCTGATGAGCGCCGGCTCGCCGGTCACCTCGACCAGCAGTCCGGGATCCATCGCCTCGACGATCACCGTGCCCGGGTCGCCCGGGTCGGTGCGCACCAGCATGTTGCACGGCAGCAGCAGTCCGATCTCGCGATCCACGCTGATCGCCCGATACGCCAGCGCCGGATCGCATGCCCCCAGAATGAGGTAGTCCTCCATCTCCACGCCGAGCAGGGCTCGCAGCTTCGCCCTGACGTCGATCTCGGTGACCACGCCAAAGCCGCTGCGCGAGAGCGCCTCTCGGGTCCGGGCCACCGCGTCGTCGAACGGGGTCGCCAATCTCGTGGAGAGTTCCCCGCTCATCGCGGCGCGTCATCGGTCAAGAGATCAACCCCGTGCCCCGCGCCGCCGCCGGAACCTCGATGCGCTTGCCGCAATTCGGGCAGAACCGTTCGCTCGGATGATGTTCGGCCCCGCAATGCGCGCAGAAGTGCGGCTCGTCGGCGCCCGATTCACGGGGCATCAGGCGAAGCGGCGCTACCTCGGGTGCCGGACCGCGCGTCCGCCGCAGCCGAAGCCCCAAGAAGGTCAGTCCGGCGCCCAGGGCGATCACCGAGGCCACGCTGATCACGATGTAGGCCAACAGATTCTTCCCGCTCAGCGACGAGGCGTCCCCGTACTGCTGGCGCAGATTGACCGCGGTCGTCTTCAGATCGTCCAGCCCGGGATAGCCGGGCGACATCGCCAGCGTCTGGTCGAACTCGCCGATCGCATCGGTGTAGTGACCCGCATAGAAGTCGGCGAGCCCCTTGCGATAAAACCGGTCGGCGGGTCCCAGCATCGGCTTGACGCCCTTGGCGGCCAATATCGCCGCCACGCCGTCGGCCGGCGCGATGAAGTTGAAGGGCTGGGATTCGCCGGCGGGGGCGAAGCTGTTCAGGCCGACCACCTTTCCGTTCAGCCCGATCGCCGGCCCCCCGCTCATGCCCTCGGTCATCGCGGCGTCGATCTCGTAGGCGGGGTTCGACCCGGCGATGGACTTCTTGCTGACCTTGCCGCTCTTGTAGGTGGGATCCAGCGACGGGCCGGTGACGTTTTGGGTGCTCTCCGGGTAGCCGACGGTGAGAACGGGCGTCCCGATGGTGACCTCGGCGTCGGTGGCCAGTTCGGACGACGGCAGGTTGCGCTTGGCGACCTTGAGCAGCGCGGCGTCGCCCTTTCCGAGGGGCCGGAAATCGACGATGTTGGCGACCATCTTGTCCGCGAGTTTCGTTCCCGTGCCGGACATCAGCGCGACGCTGACGTGGGGACCCTGGCCGGGCGAATCGCCCTCGACCCGCGCGTTCTTGCCCAGCCAATCCAAAGTGGTTGCCGGATCGCTCGACTCGGGTGCGTCCGGAAACTCGCTTCGGTATTCGGTGGCGGCCCGCTTGAGGATCAGTTCCGTGGCGCTCGCCGGGTCGACGCAGTGACCCGCCGTGGCCACCCACCCGTCGGGGTTCACGACGAAGGCCGTGCAGTTCCAGGTGGCCAGGAACGGCATGCTGGAGCCCCGCCCGAATTGGGACAGGACCTCACCGCTGGGCAACCGGACCAAGCCGTAGCCCTCGCCGGCGAGATACATGATGGACGGCCGGATCAGCGCCGCCGCGCGTTCCTCGGGCTTGGCTTGCGGGCGCCCGCTGTCGGCGGCCGCCATACCCGGCGCGCCGGCCCACAGCGTGAGGGCGGTCGCCGCCAGCGCCAGCAACCGCCGGGCGGCCGTCGGACGAGTCACGGCCGGGCCATCGACGACGGATGCCGGCTCATCGACTCGAGCAGCTCGGCTTCGTATCGCCGCACCGAAATCCACGCCGGATGCGACTCGAGCACGATCACTTCCGCGCCGACGATGGATGCATTTCCGCGTCGCTGGGTTGCGGGCATTGTCGCAGTCACAACCCTATTTCAGTAGCTCGCCGGGCGGCTCGATAGGGACCGAAGTCACGACCGGTGAGGACCTCCGTTCGTTCTGGCTGCACGACCGCCGACGACATCCCGGTCCGGTGACCTTCGGCCCTGTCTCGCAACCGGTTCGGTGAGTAGCACTTTAGGCATGTCTGAAACGACTGAATCGGCACAGCATGTCGACGTCCAGGTCACCCTGCGTGACGAGCCGCCCTCGGTCGCGGAATACGCGCGCGGCAAGATCGGTGAGCTCGCGCGGTTCGCGAGCCGACCGGTGCTGCACGCCCGCGTCCGGCTGACCAGGCATCGCGATCCGGCGGTGCAACGGCCCGTCGTCGCGCAGGCCAATCTCGATGTCGACGGACGGCTGGTCCGCGCCCAGGTCCAGGCCGGCACGGCGCACGAAGCGGTCGACCTTCTCGCGGCGCGGTTGCGGCGCCGGCTGGAACGCACGGCCGCACACTGGGAGGCCCGCCGCGGCGAGCGGCCGGCGCCCGGCCACGACGAATGGCGGCACGATTCCGAGTCGGCGCACCGGCCGAATTACTTCCCCCGGCCGGCAGACCAGCGCCGCGTCATCCGCCGTAAGTCGTTCACGATGGCGGCGTGCACCCTCGACGACGCCGCCCACGAAATGAACTCGCTCGACTACGACTTTCACCTGTTCACCGAGAAAGGGACGGGCATCGCCGGCGTGCTGTATCGCGCCGGGACGACGGGCTACCGCCTTGCGTTGGCGGCCCCGGAGCTCGCCGACCGGGTGAGCGAGCACGCGCTGCCCGTGACCGTCAGCGCACAACCGCTGCCGTGCCTCACCGAGGACGGGGCCGCCGACCGGCTTGCCCTGCTCGGCCTGCCGTTCCTGTTCTTCATCGATGCCGACCACGGTTGCGCCAGCGTGCTATACCACCGCTACGACGGGCATTACGGCCTGATCACCCCGGCCGGCTAGCGCGCAGGGCACATCGGCGCGCGCACCGGGGACCAAGGACCCTCGCAGGGGTCGGGCGGCCCGCGCACACTGGCGCCATGGCCAACACGACGAAGCGGATCGCCCGGACCACCGCGCTGCTCGCCGTTCTCTACGGCGCGCGCAGGTATTACCGCAACTGGGGCGCCACCAAGGCCGAGTCGCAGCTGCGCTTTCCGGGCGACACCCTGGTGGGAGATCCGGCGGTGCAGACCACCGAAGCGGTCGACATCGACGCGACCACGCCCGTCGTCTGGTCCTGGTTACTGCGGTTGGGCCTGGATCGGGGTGAGCGGCACGGCAACGACGGGATGAAAAGCCCTGTCGAGCATAGTGATAGCGAGACCCTGCGGGTGGGGGATGCCGTCCGCCTGGCCCCCGAGGGCTGGCTGGGGCTCCCCGAGGGGCTGACGTTGCGGGTCGCGGAAATAGTGCCCCAAAAGTACGTCGTGCTCCATGCCATGCGGTCCGATCCGCACTGGAATGTGGTCCTGTCATTGCATGTGCAGCCGCACTGGGAGGACCGCGTCCGACTGCTGGCGCGTGCCCGGATCGCGTTGCGCTACCCGGGCGAGGTGTTCGTCCTCGAACTGGCCAGGCCGCTGATCGCGCTCGGGACGCGCGCGCTGTTGCTCGCGATCAAGCGGCGGGCGGAGCGACTCACCCTGCTGGAGCCGGTCCGCTCCTCGGTCGAAACAAGTTGACAGTTCTGGTCTTTGGCGCGTGTGGGCCGCCGGCCCGCGCGACAAGGAACGAAGGGAGGCCCGGACGGTGAAACCAATCGTGGTGGGGATCGACGGTTCGTCGGCGGCGATCGCGGCCGCGCTATGGGCCGTCGACGAGGCGATCACCCGCGGCGCACCCCTGCGTCTCATCTCCGTTGTCAAGCCGACGCACGAGTCTCCCGAAGACTACGAACGCGATCTCGCGCACGCCGAGAAGTCGCTGCGGGAAGTCGCGGCGGCGGTGGCGGCCACCGGCAAGTGTGTCGAGGTGGAAACCGACGTGCCAAGGGGTCCCGCCGCCTCCGTGCTGATCGAGGCGTCCTCTCAGGCCGCAATGATCTGCGTGGGCTGCGTGGGCATCGGACGCTACGCGCGCTCCATCGTCGGTTCGACGGCCACCGAGCTCGCGGAGAAGGCCCATTGTCCGGTGGTGGTGTTGCGGACCGGCTCCGAGCTGCCGCCGCCGGACATCAATTGGGTCATCGTCCGGATGACCGACACCCCCGGAAACGACGACGTCGTGAATTGCGCTGCGGCGGAGGCGAAGTTGCGCAGGGCTCCCATGCTGATCCTCGGCGGTCGGCCCGAGGAACTGACCGAATATGCCGACGGGAAGTTCGAGCGCCGGATAGCGCAGTGGCGACAGCCCTATCCGGAGGTGCGCGTCTACCCGATCGCCACGAAGCACGCCATCGCCAGCTACCTGAACTCCAACAACGAGCGAGTCCAGCTCGCCGTCATCGGCGGCGACGAGGCCGGCCAACTCGCGCGGTTGGTCGGGCCACAGGGGCATCCGTTGTTTCGGCACCCCGAATGCTCCGTGCTCGTCGTGCGTTAGCGGTGGGTCAGTCCTCCGGCGCGCCGAACCGGAACCGGCGCCCCGTGACTATCTCGGGAATGATCCGCACGTAGTGCGATTTCTCCGACGGCGTCCAGGGCAGCACCTGCGCGCGTTCGGCTTCCTCGATGTCCTCGTTGGTGCGCAGGGAGCGCGCGACGCCCTTGATGATCACGCTCCAGCCTTCGGCGACATTGTGGTCGTCGACCTCGAACAGCACCCGGTTGTTGATCGCGGTGCTGACCAGCTTGGTGCCCTCCGCGGTGCGAAACAGCACGGTGTGGCGCTGGACGGCGTAGTTGACCGGAAAGATCTCGGGCTGCCCGGCCACACTGGTGACCAGGCGGCCCAGCGTCACGCCCGCCATCAGGTCCCAGCATTCGTTCACCGGCAGGATGGAAACCCCATCATCGATCAGCGACATCAGTCATCCCCTTCATCGGCAGCGCTCCCGTCGATGGTATTGCGGCGGCCGGCCGACAGCGTCGGCCGAAGGTCCCGCGGCCCGGGGACCAAAGGCTTTGGCTAGCGGATCTGCAGCACATCCGCCAGCGGGCGCCGGGGAGTCGCCGCCGGCAGTAGTTCCGCCGGCGGGGCGATCCCCGCACGGATCAGCACTTGCGGCTCGCCGCGCCGGCCGATGAGTTCGCGCACGATGTCGCGGCTTTCGTCGAGCTCGATCAGGTGCGTGAGCGGGCACGTCGCCATTCCGGCCGCCGTGCATTCCAGCAACACCGTCGACAGCACTTCGCCACACCGCAACACGTCCAGCCTGGTGTCGTCGGGGGTCGACAGCACAAGGATTTTCGCCCAATCGACGTTGATGTCGCCGCGCCGGTCGGCGTGGCTCCTGATCGGGAAGCTGCGCGCCACGTCTACCCGCCAGCTCTCCTTGTCGGACGCCAGGGCGGTCGGCGGTATCCCCTCCGCCAGTGCGAAAGACGAAGTCCACCAGTCGAGTTCGGCGTGGTAATAGACATCCTCGCGGCGAAGCTCCTCGGTGAGCCGCGACGCCTCCACCAACAACGGGCGCACGTCGTCGGCGAGCACATCCAGGGTGACCAGGCCGCCGTCGAAGGCGGCGCGCAGCGTGGGCTCCAACAGCTCCCAATACGTCGGGCGTCCCAACGGGAGCCGGTCGCTGCGGCGCTGCAGGATGGCCTCGGCGCGGCGGCGCTGCGCCTCGGTGATGTCCTCCAGCGGGCTGAAGGTGACCGTGGCCAGCTGGTCGGGGTCGTCCGGGTCCGCAAACCGCTCGACCTTCGGCGCCCAGCCGGCGGCGGTCATGGCGACGCACAGGTGGTCCAGGACGGCGCCGCAGGACAGGATCACCTCTCGCCCGGAGTCGTCGGTGGCGGATATCGCGCGGTGCCGCTCCGCGAACAGGCGGAGCACGCCGTCCTCGGCCACCCAGCGCCACGGCTGGCTGTTGTGCACCGACGGGGCACGGCAGGCCAGCAGCACCGCGTTTTCGAGCACGCCGATGTCGGGCGTCCTGCCCCTCATGTCAACCCCCTGTGCGATTTTCGGCTCAAACCTTGGACGCGTTGGCTTCCACGTAGCCGACCACATCGGCCAGCGTCCGCAGCGACGCGTAGTCCGATTCCGGGATGTCGACATGCAGTTTCCGGTGGATCCCACGCAGAAAGCTCAGCCAGTCCATGGAATCCAGGTCGACCTGGTCGCGCAGCAGGACGTCGTCGGCGATGTCGTCGGGATCGATTTCGGGGGCGATGGAGGTCAGCACGGACAGCACCACCGCGCGGGTGTCTTCATTGGTCATTGCGCATCACTTTTCTAGGAGGTCGGGCTGCTGGAGCAGCTCGTTGATTGCGGCGAGGAAGAGCGCACCCCGGTGCCCGTCGCTGGCCCGGTGGTCGGCGGCCAGGGTGGCCTGCACGGTGGTGACGACGCGGATCCCGCCGTCGATGACGCAGACGCGCTCGGCCGGCTGGCCGAAGCCGACGATCGCGACCTGCGGCGGGTAGATGACGCCGAAGACCGCATCGACGCCCTGGTCACCGAGGTTGGTGACGGTGATGGTCGGGTCCGACATCTCCGAACTCCGCAACGAGAAGGACCGCGCCCGCGCCACCAAATCGGTGAGGTCGTCCATCAATTCGTCCAGCTTCTTCTCCGGCACGTCGTGGATCGCCGGCGCGACCAGCCCGCCGCCCCGCAGGGATATCCCGACACCGACGTGCACACCGTTGGCGGGTTCGAATCCGTCTTCACGCCAGAAGCCGTTGAACTCACCGAACCGCTGCGCGGCGACTCCGACGGCCTTCAGCAGCAGCACGGCCGGCAGCACCCGCTCGTCGATGGATCGCTGCGCGTTACGGGTTGTCAACCAGGACAACGACTTTTCCAGCCGGATTTCCTCGGCGAGGTAGTAGTGCGGGATCTCGCGCTTCGACCGGCTCATCGCCGCGGCGATCGACTTGCGCATCTGCGTGGCGCGGTCGGCCGCCGTGGGTTTGGTTCCTGGCTGCGCGACGGGCTTGGGCGCGGCCGGCTTGGCCGCTGCCGCGTGCTCCACGTCGTTGATGGTGACCGCGCCCTGCGGGCCGGTGCCGGTCACCGCGTCGATGTCGACGGCCAGCGACTGGGCCAGCCGCCGCGCCGCCGGGGACACCCAGCGGCGCCGCCCGGGGGCGGTCGGGGGGGTCCGGGGCGTCGACGGCGCCGACGGCGGGGCGGTCGCCGGCTTGGCGGCCGCCTTCGGCGCCGGCCGGGGCGTGGGTCGCTTCTCGGCCTGCTCGCCGGGCGCCGTCAGGGTTGCCAATGTGGTTCCCACCTGGACGGTTTCGCCCACCGGCACCACGAGCTCGTCGACGATGCCCTCCTGCCAGCATTCGACTTCGACCGCGGCCTTGGTGGTCTCGACGATCGCGACGACCTGGCCGCGGGTCACCTTGTCGCCGGGCTTGACCAGCCACTCGTTGAGGGTGCCTTCGTCCATGTCGGAGCCGAGCGAGGGCATCTTGAATTCGATCACGACCCGTCTCCGAACAGACTCTGCACGGCGGCAACGATCTTCGGGGTTTGGGGGAGCGCGGCCTCTTCCAGGTGCTTGGCGTAGGGCATGGGCACTTCGGCGCTGCACACCCGCGCCACCGGCGCGTCCAGATCGTAGAAGGCGCCCTCCATCACGCGCGCGGTGATCTCCGCGGCCAGGCTGCCGGTATGCCAGGCCTCGTCGACCACGACCGCCCGATGGGTCTTGCGGACGGAGTCCAGGATGGTGTCCTCGTCGAGCGGTCGGAGCACGCGCAGATCGATTACCTCGCAGTCGATTCCGGCCAGCGACAGCTCGTTGGCGGCGTCCAGCGTCTTCGGCAGGCTGCCGCCGTAGGTGATCAGGGTGACGTCGCCGCCCGCGCGGCGGACCGCCGCCCGCGAGATGTCGGTCGGGGTCAGAGTGTCGACGTCGGTCGAGGTGTTATAGAGCTGGACGTGCTCGAAGATCACCACCGGGTCGGGGTCGGCCAGGGCGGGCGCCAGCATGCCGTACGCGTCCTCGACGGTGGCCGGCGCCAACACCTTGATGCCCGGGATGTGGGCATACCACGGTTCGAGGCTGTGCGAATGCTGCGCGCCGAGTTGGCGCCCGGCGCCCGTCGCCATGCGCACCACGATCGGCACGGAGAACTGCCCACCGGACATATGGCGCAGGGCCGCAGCGGTGTTGACGATCTGGTCGAGCGCCAGCAGGCTGAAGTTCACCGTCATGACTTCGACGATCGGACGTAACCCGTTGAGCGCCGCGCCGATCCCGATGCCGACGAACCCCAACTCCGACAGCGGGGTGTCCCGCACGCGGTCGGGACCGAATTCGTCCAGCAGGCCCTTGGAGGCCGCATACGTTCCGCCGTAGCGTCCGACGTCTTCCCCCATCACCACCACGCGCTCGTCGTCACGCAGCGCGTCGCGCATGGCGTCGTGCACCGCGGTGCGGTAGCTGGTCTTCATCGCGCCGTCCCCGGCGTCAGCACGTCGCGTTCGAGATCCGCCACGTCCTCCCACGTTCCGGCCTCGGCGAACGCGACGGCGGCCTCGATCTCGGCGGCGGCCGCATCCTCGATGTCTTGCACGTCGGCGTCGGAAAGCGTGCCGTCGCCCACGCACTTCTCGGTGAACGCCTGGATCGGGTCGCGCTCGCGCCACCGTTCGACTTCGCCCTTGTCCCGGTACAGTTCGGGGTCGAACATCGAGTGTGCGCGGAACCGGTAGGTGCGGAATTCGATGAAGAACGGGCCTCCGGTGTCCCGGACGTGATCGACGCCCTCCTGCGCAGCGGTGTGGCACGCCTCGACGTCCATCCCGTCGACGGCCAGCGTGGGCACCCGATAGGCGGCCGCCTTGACCGTGAGATCGGTCTGCGACTGCGCGCGATCCAACGCGGTTCCCATCGCGTAAAGGTTGTTCTCGCAACAGAACAGCACCGGCAGGTTCCACAACGCCGCCATGTTCAGTGACTCGTGGAACGCGCCCTCGGCCACCGCGCCGTCGCCGAAGTAGCAGGCGGTCACCCGCTTCTGCTGCAGCATGGCGTCGGCCAGGGCGATGCCCACCGCCAGCGGCAGGCCGCCCGCGACGATCGCGTTTCCGCCGTAGAACCGCTTGGACGCGTCGAACAGGTGCATCGATCCGCCGCGGCCGCGCGAGCAGCCCTCCTGCTTGCCGAACATCTCGGCCATGATCGAGGTCATCGGAATGCCGCGCAGCAGCGCGTGCGCGTGCTCGCGATAGGTCGCCACCACCGCGTCATCGTCGGCCAGCGCACGCAGCGACCCGGCGGCCACCGCTTCCTCCCCGACGTAGAGATGCAGGAACCCGCGAATCTTGGCCGCGCTGTACAGTTCCGCGCACTTTTCCTCCATGCGCCGCACCCGCACCATGTCCGACAACAGCTCATGGGCCAGTTTCGTATCAGTCATGACGGCACTCCTTCGGCCTGGCGGACCGGATGTTGTTCGATGGTGGAGGTGTCGCCCTCGGGCAGGCCGAGTTCCCGCGCCTTCAGCAGGCGCCGCATGATCTTGCCGCTGCTGGTGTGCGGCAACGAATCCGCGAACTCGATCTCCTTGGGCGCCACCGTCGCCCCGAGCCGCTTGCGGGCGTGGCCCAGCAATTCGAGTCGGAGGTCTTCGTCGGCCATCACACCGTTCTTCAGCGTGACGAAGGCCTTGACCATCTCACCGACGGTCGGATCCGGGATGCCGATGACGGCGGCCTCGGCCACCGCGGGGTGATCGGTCAGCGCGCTCTCCACTTCGAACGGCCCGATCAGGTGTCCCGCGGACTTGATCACGTCGTCGGCGCGCCCGACGAACCAGAAGTAGCCGTCGGCGTCCTTCTTGGCCAGATCTCCGCTCAGGTACAGGCCGTTCGCGAACGAGTTGCGGTATCGCTCTTCGGCGTTCAGGTAACCGCGGAACATCGACGGCCAGCCGGGCTTGAGCGCGAGCTCGCCCTCTACGTCGGGCTCGTCGATCACCTCGACGGACCCGTCGTCGCCGCGGCGCACGACGAAGGCCTCCACCCCTGGCAGCGGGCGGCCCATCGAGCCTGGCTTGATGTCGAACGCCGGCGTGTTGGCGATCATGATCCCGCCCGTCTCGGTCTGCCACCAGTTGTCGTGAATCGGCAAGCCCAGCACCCGCTTTCCCCACCAGACCGCTTCCGGGTTGAGGGGTTCGCCCACGCTGGCGACGAAGCGAAGCCACGGAAAGCGGTATTTCGCGGGCAGTTCCGGTCCTGCCTTGATGAGCATCCGAATGGCGGTCGGCGCGGTGTACCACACGGACACGGCCTGGTCCTGCAGGATGCGATACCACCGTTCGGCGTCGAAGTCCGCCTCGTCGACGATGGAGGTGACCCCGTGCAGCAGGGGGCTGATGATGCCGTAGGACGTTCCTGTCACCCAACCGGGATCCGCTGTGCACCAATAGGTGTCGTCGGGGTGCAGATCGAGCGCGTACAAGCCGGTGACGTAGTGCATCGCGACGGCGCCGTGCACGTGGATGGCGCCCTTGGGCGTGCCCGTGGTCCCGCTGGTGAAGTGCAGCAGCGACGGGTCGTCGGCGGTGGTGGGCTCGATCGGCGAGTTCTCGTCGGCCGCGTCGACCCAGTGCCAGAAGTCGAGCGTTCCCGGCGGCGCGCCGCCGCCCTGACCGTCGTCGACGACGAAAACGTGCCGCAGCGACGGCAGCCGATCGCGGATCTTGGCGACCTTGCGCTGATAGATCGCGCGGGTGGTCACCAGGACGTCGGCCTGCCCGATGTTGATCCTGGTGGCGATCGGCTCGGGTCCGAAGGCCGAGAACAACGGCGAGACCACGCTGCCGTTGCGCAGCGCGCCCAGCATCGCGATGTAGAGCTCGGGGGTGCGGCCCATCAGGGTGAACACGCGATTGCCCTTGTTGATGCCCAGCGAATGCAGCGCGCTGGAGAACCGCCGGGACAGCCGGCCGAGCTCGGCATAACTGAGGTCGTGGGTGGCGATCACGCCGTCCCACGGCCGGTCGGTGACGAACCGCAGGGCCGTGCGCGTCGCGGCCGGCCCCGCCGTGTGGCGGTCGACGGCCGCGTAGGCGATGTTGCACAGGCCCGGGCCCATGCCTTCGCACAGATTCGGCACATCGGACCAGTCGAACCGGGCGCGCTCGCGCTCGTAGTCGGTGAGGTTCGGCGGAACGGAACAATCGGCGGCCGTTTTGCGGATGACATCCATAACTGGTCCTCGGTTTGGGTGGTCGCCTTCATCGTTTGCTTCGCCACAACGGCGCAATAGAGACAAAGGTCATCAGTCGACCCGCGGGCCCAATGACCCGACGCTGGGGACCAAGGACCCTGGTGCGGGCCGCCCGGATGCCCGAGGGTCCAGGTAAGAGAGGAGAGGCGACGAGCGATGACGCCGACGATGGTCGACTCGAAAGTGCTCACCCGGGCGGTGGAGCTCGCTTGCCGGGCACCCTCGCTGCACAACAGCCAGCCGTGGCGATGGGTCGCCGCCGGACCGACCGTCGACCTTTTCAGCGATCCGCGCCGGGTGGTCCCCTCGGCCGACAACTCGGGCCGCGAGTCGATCATCAGCTGCGGCGCGGTGCTCGACCACTTCCGGGTGGCGATGGCCGCCGAGGGGTGGAGCACCCACACCGATGAGTTCCCCAACCCCAACAACCTCGACCACCTGGCGTCGGTCGACTTCGTTTCCGCCGACTACGTCGCGGCGGGCCGGCGAGACCGCGCGGCGGCGATCCTGCGCCGCAGGACCGACCGGCGACCGTTCGGCGCACCGCCGGACTGGGCGTCGTTCGAGCCGGTGCTGCGCACGGCCGTCGACGGTGACCGGGTCAGCCTCGACGTGCTGGCCGACGACGCGCGGCCGCGCCTGGTGGAAGCCGGTCGCCTGAACGAGGCGTTGCGCCGCTACGACGACGTTTACCACCACGAATTGCGTTGGTGGACAGCACCGGGCAGGCACGACGACGGCATCCCCGAAGCCGCGCTGGTGAACGAGGGGCAGCCCCGCACCATCGAGGTCAACCGCCGGTTTCCCGGCGATCCGCGCGCCCGGACGAGCTCCGCCGTTCCGCCCGATCACGCGAAGGTCCTCGCCCTGTCCACGCCGGGGGACGCCCGCGCCGATGCATTCCGTTGCGGCCAGGCGCTTTCGGCGATTCTGCTGGAGTGCACCATGGCCGGCCTGGCGACCTGCACCGTGACACACGTGACGGAGCTGCCGGCCAGTCGCGAGATGATCCGGGAGCTCGTATCCGACGCCGAGGCGGTTCCCCAACTGCTGATCCGGGTGGGCACCGCGCCCGCCGGCAAGGGCCAGCCGGACCCGACGCCGCGCCGCCCGATAAGCGACGTCTTGGAAATGCGCGGCTAATGCGAATTCGGTTGCGAATCAGGATTCTCGAAGGGAGACCAGGATGATCGCCGACGCGGGCGACTGGCTCGTCATCAAGAGCGCCACCATCGGGCGGCCCGACCTGCGCGGGCTGATCACCTCGGTGCACTCGCCGGATGGCGCACCGCCCTACCGGGTTCGGTGGCTGGCCACCGGCGATGAGACGACCGTGTTCCCCGGCCCCGACGCCATTGTCGTCACGGCCGCCGAGCAGCAGGCCGCCGACGAGCGGGCGCGGTCACGCTTTACCGCGGTGCAGGCCGCCATCCGGAATCAGGCCCGAGGCGAATAAGCGGACAAATGCCTTCCACCACGGACGGATGCCCGTCGCTGACCGACGCCGACGTCGATGAGCTCGCGTACGAATTCCTGCACTCGCCCTACGCCGGCGACACCTACCTCGACTGGCGCCTGGACCAGCGCCTCGACGGCTTTCTCCGCCACCGCGGGCTGGTGCGGCTCACCCAAGACGGCGACGTCTACGGCCTGATCCTCAACCGGGTCATGGCGTACATGGCCGAGCTGCGCCGGAAACGCTGACCCGACGAACGACCCGTAAGCCCGGGACTTCGGTCCCTACCGCCCACCCCGGCGGACTGGTCGGATGAATCTCGTCATTGGTCTGAAGATACGAGGAGGGATTTCCCATGACCGCCCTTTTCGTCCGCCGGCCGCCGTCGCAGTGAAAGCGGTGCGCGATGACCAGAGCGGCTGACGCGACCCGACACTCGCCGCGCCGCGTGTTCCGCGACCGCAGCGAGGCGGGCCGGGTGCTGGCCAACATCTTGGGGGCCTACCGCGATCGGTCCGACGTGATCGTGCTGGGCCTCGCGCGGGGTGGCATACCCGTCGCGTGGGAGGTGGCGGCGGCGCTGCACGCGCCACTGGACGCCTTCATCGTGCGAAAGCTCGGCGCGCCCGGCCACGAGGAGTTCGCGGTGGGAGCACTGGCGAGCGGGGGCCGCGTCGTAGTCAACGACGACGTCGTGCGGGGCCTACGCATCACCCCGCAGGAGTTGCGCGCGGTCGCCGAGCGTGAGGGTCGGGAACTGATTCGGCGCGAGGCCGCCTACCGCGACGGGCGCCCGCCGGTGGAGGTGGCCGGCAAGACGGTCATCTTGGTCGACGACGGCTTGGCCACCGGCGCAAGCATGTCCGCGGCGGTGCAGGCGTTACGCGAAGCCGAGCCCGCGCACATCGTCATCGCCGTGCCGGCGGCCCCCGAATCGACGTGCCGGGAATTCGCCGGGCAGGTTGACGACGTGGTGTGCGCGAGCATGCCCACCCCGTTCTTCGCGGTCGGCGAATCGTTTTGGGATTTCCGTCAGGTCACCGACGACGAGGTCCGCCGGCTGCTCGCCACGCCGACGACCGAAGCGTCGCGGCGCACCGCGGCGCGGACACCGGCCGAAGTGATTAGCGGGATCGCTATCGACGCACCGGCGGGAGTGCCGCCGCGGGCGGCGCTGGAAGCGCTCGTCGGCGACGCGCGCATCGTGCTGATCGGTGAAAGTTCGCACGGCACACACGAGTTCTACGAGGCTCGGGCCGAAATCACCAAGTGGCTGATCGAGGAGAAGGGTTTCTGCGCCGTCGCGGCGGAGGCGGACTGGCCCGACGCGTACCGGGTGAACCGCTACGTTCGCGGCACCGGCAACGACGCCAGCGCCGAGGAGGCGTTGAGCGGCTTCGAGCGCTTTCCCGCCTGGATGTGGCGCAACACCGTCGTCCGTGACTTCGTCGAATGGCTGCGCGCCCGAAACCGGCTGCAGGAGAACAACGGCCAGCGGCAGACCGGCTTCTACGGCCTGGACCTCTACAGCCTGCACCGGTCGATACGGGAGGTGATCGGCTACCTCGACAAGATCGACCCGGACGCGGCGGCGCGGGCGCGGGAACGGTACGCCTGCTTCGACCACGCCTCGGCGGACGACGGTCAGGCGTACGGCTTCTCGGCGGCCTTCGGAGCCGGACCGTCATGCGAGAAGGAAGCGATCGATCAACTCGTCGAGATCCAGCGCAATGCGCTGGCCTACGCGCGCAGGGACGGACTGCTCGCCGAGGACGAACTCTTCTACGCCCACCAGAACGCCCAGACGGTGCACAACGCCGAGGTGTACTACCGGGCGATGTTCAGCGGGCGGGTCACCTCGTGGAACTTGCGCGACAAACACATGGCGCAGACCCTCGAGGCTCTCCTGAAGCACCTGGACCGCCACCATGAAGTGCCGTCCGCGCGGATTGTGGTGTGGGCCCACAACTCCCACGTCGGTGACGCGCGCGCCACCGAGGTGTGGGCCGATGGACAACTGACGCTCGGTCAACTGGTCCGGCAGCGGCACGGCGACGAAGCACGCCTGCTCGGCTTCAGCACGTACGCGGGCACCGTCACCGCCGCCAGCGACTGGGGTGGCATCGCCGAACGCAAGGTCGTCCGACCGGCGCTCAACGGGAGCGTCGAAGAACTCCTCCACGAGACGGGCAGGGAGGCGTTCCTGGTGTCGCCGCACATCAACCCGGGGGCGGCGGAGCCACTCGACGCGGTGCGCCTGGGGCGCGCCATCGGGGTGATCTACCGACCCGAGACCGAACGGCAGAGCCACTACTTCCATGTCCGGCCCGCCGACCAGTTTGACGCGATGATCCACATCGACCGGACACGGGCGCTGGAACCCCTCGAGGTGACCAGCCTGTGGATCGCCGGCGAGACGCCCGAAACGTACCCGAGCGGGCTCTAGGCACGAGGGAGATGGAGATGCCGGCGGATCGGGAGCCGACCCGAAGAATTGTCACGTTGACCATGAATCCCGCGCTCGATATCACCACGAGTGTGGGCGTCGTGCGGCCTACCGACAAATTGCGTTGCTCGGCTACGCGTTACGACCCGGGCGGCGGCGGGATCAACGTCGCGCGGATCGCGAAGGTCCTCGGCAGCCCAGTGCTGGCGCTGTTCCCGGCGGGCGGGTCGCATGGCGGTCTCGTCACCACCCTGCTCGATGAGGCGGAGGTGCCGGTTCTGCAGATCCCGATCGCCGCGCAGACCCGCGAGAGTTTCACTGTCAACGAGACCAGCACCGGCCAGCAATACCGGTTCGTTCTTCCGGGGCCGGAGCTGAACGCCTTCGAGCAAGAGCAGTGCCTCGACGAACTGCGCTCGGCCGCCCACTCGGCCGAAGTCGTAGTGGCAAGCGGCAGCCTGCCGCCGGGCGTCCCGGCCGACTACTATCAGCGGGTCGCCGACATCTGCCGGGAGCTGGGCGTGAAGCTGATTCTGGACACTTCCGGCGGCGGCTTGCAGCACATCTCCTCGGGCGTATACCTGCTCAAAGCGAGCGTGCGCGAGCTGAGGGAATGCGTCGGCCGCCGACTCGCCACCGAGTCCGAGCAATTGGCCGCCGCCCATCAGCTGATCGACAGCGGCCACGCACAGGTCGTCGTGGTGTCGCTGGGGTCCTACGGCGCGCTGCTCGCCACACGCCATGCGAGCCAACGCTTTCCGGCGGTCCCGATGCGAAGCGGCAGCGGCGTCGGGGCCGGTGACGCGATGGTCGCCGCGATCACTGTGGGCATCACGCGCGGCTGGTCGCTCGCCAAGTCCGTGCGGTACGGGATCGCGGCGGGTGCGGCGATGCTGATGACGCCCGGTACGGCGGTCTTCGAACGCGCCGACATCGAGCGGTTGTTCGAGCTGGTCGCCGAACCGGCGGAGGTGGGGCCGAACGACTTCGCAGCTGAGGCCTAACGGCCCCTCCAGCATGCGCATCGGCGCAATAGCCTGAAAGCGAATGAAACCCTCAGGAGCCGACATGAACGAGCTGGACGCGAAGTCGGTGGTCGTGGGCATCAACGGCTCGCAAGCCGCGGTGAACGCCGCCAAATGGGCTGTCGACGAGGCGGTGAGCCGCCAGCTGCCCCTTCGCCTCGTCTACGTCATCGCCGGCCGAGGGGCGTCGGCCGGGACGGCACCCGGTTCCGAATGGGAGCTGGAGCGCGCCGAAATGGCGCTGTCGCAAGCCGAGTGCGCCCTGCAGCGCGCCGAGAAGCCCGTCGAGGTCGACGCGGTGATCCTGTCCGGGGATCCCGCGCAGGTGCTGGTCGGCCAATCGCAGGACGCCGCCCTGGTCTGCGTCGGCACGGCCAGGCGGGGATGGGCCTCCGACGGGTTGCTGGGCCCGACCGCCGCCGGCCTGGTGGCGCACGCGCACTGCCCGGTCGCCGTCATCCGCACCAATCCCGACGGGTCGCCGACGGAGCTCGGGGTGATCGCCGTCGTGCTCAACGACGAGCCCGACAACGACGAGGTTGTGCACCAAGCCATGGAGGAAGGGCGGCGCCGCCACGCCACCGTGCGGCAGATCGATCGGCGCTTGAACAGCTGGGTCCGCCGTTACCCCGACGTCCACGTCCAGACCGTCGCCGCGGGGACGGGCCTGAAGTCCAGCGGAACACCTTCTAGCGCAATCGAATTGGCGGTTGTGGGCAGCGCCGACGCCGACGAGATGTTCGGGCTGGCCACCCCGAATTGCCATCCGATCGTGGGCTACCCCGACTGCTCGGTGCTCGTGGTGCGCCACTGAGACCGATGTCCGAGCCAGCCAGCACCAAGTCGATCATCGCCGGCATCGATGGTTCCAAAGGGGCGATCCGCGCGGCACTGTGGGCGGTCGACGAGGCGGTGAACCGTGACGTCCCGCTGCGCCTCCTCTACGCGGCGGACCCCGGCGACAGCCGGCACACCGCGGAGACGGTGGTCCGCCAGGCGGTTACGGCCATTCACGCCGCCGGCAAGCCGGTGCACATCGAGAGCGGGATTGTCCAGGGACCCGCGATCGGGTCGCTGATCCGCTCGTCGGCGTCGGCGGCCATGGTATGCGTGGGGGCCGTCGGACTGCGCCACTTCCAGCCGGGACGCGTAGGCTCCACCGCCGCGGCGCTGGCCATCTCGGCCCACTGCCCGGTGGCGATCGTCCGCGGCCGCGACGATCACTCTCAGCGGCCCGGGGAAAAGGCTGTCGTGGAGATCGACGGGGCCCCGGACGCCCTGCTGGGCGCCGCCATCGACGAAGCCCTGATCCGGGGCGCCCCGTTGCATGCGGTCATCGCGCGGCGAACGCCCCCGACCGAGCACGGCGCGGGGGTCAGCGAGGCCGACCGCCGCGCTCTCGCCGACCTCGATCGCCGGCTGGCCCGGTGGAAGCGGCGCCATCCGGAGCTGCGGGTGGAATCGGTGGCGGTGCACGCCGGGCTGCTGGAGTACCTGGCCGGCCTGCGCGGGCCGGTGGGCCTGGTGATCGTCGGCGCCGGCAACCGCCAGCGCGTGGCCGAGTTGGTCGGACCGACCGGCAGCTCGGTGATGCAGGACGCCAACTGTTCGCTGTTGGTCGTGAATCGGCAACATATGTGACTGCCACGTGTGGGATATTGGGCCGAGGCGCGACCGGCAGGAGGGTTTCGTAGATGGTCAAGGTTTTCCTCGTCGACGACCATGAAGTCGTCCGGCGCGGCCTCGCCGACCTGCTCGCATCCGACCCCGAACTTCAGATCGTCGGCGAGGCGGGCTCCGTGTCCGAGGCGAAGGCCCGGATCCCGGCCCTGCAACCGGACGTCGCGGTCCTCGACGTGCGGCTTCCGGACGGCAACGGGATCGAGCTGTGCCGTGACCTGGTCTCCGATCATCCCGACCTGCGCTGCCTGATGCTCACGTCGTTCACCTCCGACGAGGCGATGCTCGAGGCGATCCTGGCCGGCGCCAGCGGCTACGTCGTCAAGGACATCAAGGGAATGGAGCTGGCCCACGCCATCAAGGAGGTGGGCGCCGGGAAGTCCCTGCTGGACAACCGTGCGGCGGCCGCGCTGATGGCGAAGCTGCGCGGCGCGGCGGAGCGCGAAGACCCGCTGTCCGGCCTCACCGAGCAGGAGCGAACGCTCCTCGGGCTGCTCAGCGAGGGCCTGACCAATCGGCAGATCGCCGCCCGGATGTTCCTCGCCGAGAAAACGGTCAAGAATTACGTGTCGCGGCTGCTGGCCAAGCTCGGTATGGAGCGTCGTACCCAAGCGGCGGTGTTCGCGTCGAAGCTGGATCAGCAGGCCGGCCACCCGCAGGCGCCGACCGCCCCGCCGCGCGACTAGCTATGCGTTACGCCTGCGTCGGCAGTCATTCGCTTTGGCGCTTGACATTTTGTGACTAGGCTGATCCTGCCATCTGACATTGAGCAAAAGTGTCGTGGAGGTGTTCGGGATGACGAGCGACGATAGCGGCTCGGCATTCGCCGGACTGGGCCAGCGCGGGTTGGTCGGCAGGATGCATCAGCAGCTCGACGAGATGCTGGCCGCCCGCGACCAGATGGAGCAGTTGCTGCGGGTCATCGTCGAGATCGGCGCGGGCCTCGACCTGGACGCGACGCTGCACCGGATCATCATGGCGGCCAGGCAATTGACCTCCGCCCCCTACGGCGCGCTGGCCATCCGTGACCCGGACGGCAACCTGCTGTCGTTCGTCCACGAGGGAATGGACGCCGAGACGGTGTCGCGCATCGGGCACCTGCCGGTGGGCAAGGGCCTGCTGAGTTTGTCGATGCTGGACACGCCGGCCCTGCGGATGGACGATCTGACCGCCCATCCGGCCGCCGTCGGTTTCCCCGAGCACCACCCGCCCATGCGGGCCTTTCTCGCGGTGCCCATCACCATCCGAGACACCGTGTTCGGCAACCTCTATCTCACCCACGTCGACCCGGCGCGGTTGTTCTCCGAGTCCGACGAGGTCGCCGCCCGCGCGCTGGCATTCGCCGCCGCGGTCGCCATCGACAACGCCCAGATGTTCGAACGCGAGCGGACCGCCGTGAAGTGGATGGAGGCGAGCCGCGAAATCACCACCGCGCTGCTCTCCGACGCCGAGCCGCACCGGCGGCCGCTGCAGCTGATCGCCGACCGCGCCCGCGTCCTGACCGGCGCCGAGCAGGCCATCGTGCTGGTACCGGCCGACCCCGACCTGCCCGATGACGAGGTCGACACGCTGGTGGTCTCGGCGGCGGTCGGCGTGCACGCGACCGAGGTGGTGGGACAGCGGGTGCCCGTGGACGCTTCCACCAGCGGCACCGTCTTCCGCTCGGGCGAACCGCTGATCACCGAGACCCTGCAATATCCGATACAGGCGTTCACCGACGTCGGGCAGCGCCCGGCCATTCTGATGCCGCTGCGCGCCCGCGACGAGGTCGTCGGCGTGATCGCCATCGCCCGCGGCGCCGACCAGCCGCCCTTCGACGAGAGCTACCTCGATCTGGTCAGCGACTTCGCGACGCACGCCGCGATGGCGCTGGTGCTCGCGTCGGCCCGCGACGACGCGCGCCAGGTGACCATCCTGGCCGAGCGCGAACGGATCGCGCACGACCTGCACGACCACGTCATCCAGCGCCTCTTCGCCGCCGGCATGGATTTGCAGGGGACGCTGGCGCGGGCGCGGTCCCCGGAGGTCGCCGACCGGCTCAACCGCACGCTCGACGACCTGCAGACCATCATCGAGGAGATTCGCACGACGATCTTCCAGCTGAAGTCCCCGCCGGGAAAGAACGCCGACTTCCGGTACCGGATTCAGCACGTGGTCGCCGATCTGACCGAGAGCCGCGACGTCGTGACCACGGTCCGCATGCACGGGCCGATGACCGCCGTCGGCGGCGAGCTAGCCGACCACGCCGAGGCGGTGACCACGGAGGCCGTCAGCAACGCCCTGCGGCATTCCGGCGCGTCGCGGCTGACGGTCGAGATCAGCGTCGCGGACATGTTCGTCCTCGACATCGTCGACAACGGCTCCGGCATACCGGCGGACAACACGCGCCGCAGCGGCCTGGGCAACATGACGCGCCGCGCCGAACAACTGGGCGGCGCGTGCGAGATCACCGGTCCGCCCGAGGGCGGCACCCGGGTGCACTGGGTCGCCCCGCTCATCGACCAGTAGCGGCCCCACGCAGCGGGACCAATGGGGGCGGCCGAGGGGTCTAACGGCCCTGGCCCGATCGCGTCGCCCCGCAATAACGTCGAGCAGCGTGGGTGATCGCGCGGTGGACGTCGCCGGTACGGTTCGGCTGCTCGACGGGCGCCTGGTGTCGTTGCGCCCGCTCACGGTCGCCGACGCCGACGCGGTGCTGGCGCTTCATCAGCACCTGTCCGACCATGACCGGTACTTCCGCTTCTTCACCATGCAGCTGTCGCCGCTGCACGACCTGGTTGCCAGGCTCACCGAGCCCGCGGACGGGCTGTACGCGCTCGGAGCCTTCGACGCCGACCGGCTGATCGGCGTGGCCCACTGCGTGGTGGTCGACGACCCGACCGCCGCCGAGGTCGCGATCGTGGTTGCCCACGAAGACCATTCGGTGGGCGTGGGCACCGCCCTGCTCAAGCACCTGGCCCCCATCGCCCGAGCCCACGGCGTCGAACGCTTCGTCGCGGACGTGCTCGGCGAGAATCACCTGATGCTCAGCGTCTTCTTCGACCTCGGGTGGCGTTGCAGGCCCATCGATTACGGGTCGATTCGCCACCTCGAGATCGAGCTACCCGGATCCGACGAGGCGTCAGCGTAGAGGAGCGAACAATGACGGAAAGCGCAAAGAAGTTCGGAGTGCTGGTGTGTGTCGACGGCTCGGCCGCATCCGACGCCGCCGTCGCCTGGGCAACGCGTGAGGCGATCATGCACGAGCTGCCGATCACCCTCATGCACGCCGTGCCGCCCGTCGTGGTCGGCTGGCCGGTGGGCCAGCTGTATGCCGACATGCCCGACTGGCAGCGCGAGGGCGCCGAGCACGTCATGGACCAGGCCCGAAAGACGCTCAGCGCCAGCGTCGGCGACGCCAACCCCCCCGAAATACGCACCGAGACGGTGTATTCGGCCATCGTCCCGGCGTTGATCGAGGCCTCAAGGGACGCGTGGATGCTCGTCACCGGCAGCGAGGGGCTGGGCGCCGTGGGCCGACTGCTGCTGGGCTCGGTGGCCACGGGGATCGTGCACCACGCGCACTGCCCGGTCGCGGTGATCCACTCCGAGGTGACCCCGGACACCGGCGCGCCCGTGGTGCTGGGCATCGACGGATCCCCCGCGTCCGAGGCGGCAACCGCCCTGGCGTTCGACGAGGCGTCGCGGCGGGGAGTGGGGTTGGTGGCGCTGCACGTGTGGAGCGATGTGGGCGTGTTCCCCATCCTGGGCATGGACTGGCACGACCGCGAGAAGGAGGCGCAAGAGATCCTCGCCGAACGCCTCGCCGGCTGGCAGGAGCGCCATCCCGAGGTGCACGTCGAACGGAAACTGTTCTGCGACAAGCCCTCCGAATGGTTGCTGAAGGAATCCGAACACGCTCAGCTGGTGGTGGTCGGCAGCCGCGGCCGCGGCGGATTCCCCGGGATGCTGCTCGGCTCGGTGAGTTCGGCGGTGGCGCAGTCGGCCCGCGTTCCAGTGGTGGTTGTCCGTTGAGAAGGAGGCTCGTAAATTGATCGAATTGCTGACTGACATGCCGGAGAAGGTGATCGGCATCCGCGTCTCGGGGCGCCTGCGCGGGGACGAGCTGCGTGACTTCAAGTCCGAGATCGAGCAGGTGCTAGAGACGGGCGAGGTCCGGATCGTCGAGGTGATCGCGCCCGATTACGAGGGATTCGGGCCGGGCGGATTCCTCGAGGATCTCAAGCTGGGCCTCGGCACCGTCCTGCCGCACCATGCGGCGTTCAAGCGGATCGCCGTGGTCTCCGACAAGGACTGGGTCGCCCACGTCCTGCACGCCGTGGCGTGGATGGTGCCCGGCGAGTTCGCGGTGTTCTCACTCGATGACCTCGACCGCGCCATCCAGTGGGCGGCCGGGTAGTCCGCCGTCAGTCGCGCACGACGAGCACGGAACACCCCGGGCGGCCGCCCGAGTGCGTGGTGACCGGCCCGACCATGCGGGCGACCTTGTCCGCGTCCTCGGTACCGACCACCGCCAGTTGCACGGGTTCCAGTGTGCGCGAGAGAAATTCGGCGGCCCCGCGCCGCGCCGAGACGGGCTGAACGTGGACCTCGCCATGCCGCGATGCCCATGGGCCGAGTCGATGGTTCAGCTGGCTGTACGGGATCTCGCCGAGTCCCCATCGCCAGACCCCCATCGCCAGGATGGACGCGCCACGAAGGCGCGCCTCGCGGAAGCCGTGCTCGAGCACCGCGTCGTTGGCTGGCGATTCCTCGACCGCGACGGCGACGTATCCGCCATCCGGGTGCGCGGCGGCGCGGCCGCTGCGAATGATCGCCACCGGGCAGTGCGCCTTGTGCGCCACGGTGTCGGCGGTCGAGCCGAGCACCTTGCGCGCCACCCAGCCCATCCCCACCGACCCGAGGCAAACCATTGCGGCGTTTTGCGATTCGTCGATCAATACGGCCTCGGATGAGCCGCGCACGATGTCGGATTCGACATCGACCCGCTCGCCCGTCGCGCGAACCGCCGCATCGGCGGCGCGCAAAGACTCCTGGGCGTATTCGATGTCCAGGCTGTCATCGTCGCCATCCCGTTGGGGGATGGCATGGATGAGCCGCAGCGGGATGTTGCGGCTGACGGCTTCGGCGGCGGCCCACTTGGCCGCGTTGATCGCGGCTTCCGAGCCGTCGATACCCACCACGATCCGCTGCGACGCCCGCGGATTGTCCATCGCGTCCTCCTGCTTACCGCCCACCGGGCCACCGCGGCCCCTCACCGGTCAACGCTATGGAGACACGGCCGGCGGAAGCAGGGCCGTTGGACCCCGGTTGGCGGGCGTTGGTCACCAAAGCTCAGGCGACCTCGACGGCGTGCCCGGGCAGCAGGTCCTGCACCCGGCCGCGGCACTCCACCACGATCGACGCGCTGTTTCCCGCCTCGGAGGTCAGCTCGGCCGCCCGGCCGCTGACCCGAAGGTGTAGGCGCTGGCCGCGATACACGAACGGGAACTCGATGGGATCCAAACCTTTTGGCCATTGCGGGCTCAGGATCAGCCGATCGTCACGGGTTTCCAGTCCGGTGAAACACCGCTGCAGCAGGTCGATGCTGCCGGCCATCGCGGCCAGGTGGATGCCTTCAGCGGTGGTGCCGCCCTGGATGTCGACGATGTCGGAGGCGAGGACCTGCACGAAGTACTTCATGGCGTGATGCCGGTTGGCGCGGGTGAGCACCCAGGAGTGGACGAGCGCGCTCAGCGTCGAGCCCTCCGAAGTGCGCGCCAGGTAATAGTCCACGGTCTCCGGGATGCGCTCGGGCGCGAAGCGGTAGCCGAGCCGGCCGAACACGGCCAGCAACTCGTCCGAGGACAGCAAGTAGAACAGCATCAGCACGTCGGCCTGCTTGGACGCTCGGTAATTGTTCACGCTGTCGTTCTCGGCCTCCAGGATCCGGTCGAGGCGCTGAATGTTCCCGTACCGCCGCCGGTAATCGTCCCAATCCAACTCCGCCAGTTGCGCATAGCCCTCGAACTGGCTGATCACGTTGTCGTGGAAGGGCACGAACATGCGCCGCGTCACGTGATCCCACCGGCGCAGCTCCTCGCTCTTCAGGTCGATCTTTCCGACGAGGTCGAGGCGGTCGCGCAGCGGAAGCAGGTCCAACGCATCCATCGCCCGCAGGATGGTCCAGACCGCCATGACATTGGTGTATGCGTTGTTGTCAATCCCGTCGTATTCCTTGCCGGGGTAGCCCGAATGGAACTCGTCCGGGCCGATGATGCCCGTGATCGTGTAGCGGCCCCGGGCTTCGTCAAAGCTCGCCAGCCCCACCCAGAATCGCGCGATCTCGACGAGCATCTCGGCGCCGTAGTCGACCAGGAACTGCCTGTCGCCGGTGACCTGGTAGTGCTGCCACGCGTTGTAGGCGATGGCCAGGCCGACGTGATGGGCGCGGGCGCTGGCGTCGGGATTCCACCGGCCGGACTTCGGATTGAGGTGCAGTTCCTGGCTCACCTCGGTTCCGTCGCTGCCCGACTGCCAGGGATACATGGCGCCCAGATAGCCGGCCCTGCGTGCCGCGCGGCGGGCCTCGGGCAGCCGCCGATAACGGTAAATCAGCAGCGAGCGTGCCACATTGGGCATCCGTACGGACAGCACCGGTGAGACGAACAGCGAATCCCAGAAGACGTGTCCGCGGTAGGCCTCGCCGTGCAGGCCCCGGGCGGGGACGCCGGCGTCGAGTTCGGCGGTGTGCGGGGAGAGCGTCTGCAGCAGGTGCACCAAGTGCAACCGCAGGATGCGCAGCGCGTCCGGGCCGTCGGTCAGGCCGATGGCGCATTGCTCCCACAACAGGTCCCAGGCCCGGGCGTGCTGGCGGTGCAGCTCGGCGTACCGGCCGGCGGCGTCGAGGTGCTGCTGGGCGGCGCTGGCCGGCTCCGAGATCGCGCTGTCCCTCCCGGTGAAGATCGTGGCGACCTTCTCGCAGGTGACCGATTGCCCCGCGGCCAGCGCCACCTCGATGTCGTGGCCACCACGGTCGGGCTCTCGCACGAATTCATAACGCGCGGCGGCCCGTTCGTCGTCGCACCACACGGTGCTGCGGGCGGCCACCGCGATGGCGATGCGCGACTGTGACGTCTCGGTGCGCAGGATCACCGATTCGGACCCGTACTCGTCGATCCCCGGCGCCGCGAGGTGGGTGCTGGACAGCGACTGGTAGCGCTCGACCATGGTGTTGCGCACGCCGCCGTCCAGCAGCGAACGGAATTCGACCGTGCCCGACCAGTTCTGGGCGCCGATCGTCGTTTGCATCGCGAACACGTGCGGCTGGCGCATCGACGCGAACCGTTGCTGAGTCAGCGTCGTGATCTGGCCCGCGGCGTCGGCGAATCGCAGGGTGCGGGTCAAGGTCGCGTGTCGCAGGTCGAAAGTCTGCCGGTAGAACAGCAATTCGACGTCGTCGATGTCGAACCAGGCGCCGCCGTTGATCCGGAAGGTCAGCGACAGCCAGTTGGGCAGGTTGACCAGGCTTTCGTTCTGCACGGTCCGCCCCGCGATCCGATCGGTTAGCGTGTTGTAGATGCCGGCCGCGTAGGTGCCGGGGTAGTGCGCCTCGCCCGCCGTCGTCTCGGGGGCGCAGCCACGGGTGGCGGCGTAGCCATTGCCCACGGTGCACAGCGTTTCACGCAGCCGCTCATACTTCGGGTCGTAGCCCTCGTACACCAGTTCCCACGGATCGTTGGGTGCGGACGCCGCCTCGTGCAGATCGTCGGCCAGCCGCCGGACGAAATCGCACACCGCGGACGGATCAGCCAGGCTGAGCAGCGCGGCGGAGGGACGATCGCCGTCCTCGGTGTGCCGCAGCGCAATTCCCACGCCGTCGAATTGAACAGCGTCGAACGCGTCTTCGTCGGTGAGGTCGTCGCCGACGTAGATCGGCAACACGGAGTCGCCACCCGTTTGCTCGATCTTCTCCAGGATCCAGTTAAGCGTCCTGCCCTTATCCCACTCGATGCTCGGTCGAAGCTCGATGACTCTGCGTCCCGTCGTGACCCGCAGGCATTGGGACCGCCCGACTTTGCGTGCCGTCGCGACGACCCGGTCGACGTGTCCTGGATCCGCGTTGCGATAGTGGACCGCGACGGCAAACCGCTTGTGCTCCACATGAACCCCGGGCACATCGGCGAGCAGCTCGGCCAGCCCACCGGCCGCCCGCGTCAGGGCGTCGGTGGCGCCGATGGCGGCGGCGTTGTCGTGGTGGGTCCCGTCGGGTGCGATGAGTTCGAAGCCGTGGCTGCCCGCGTACCACAGCCCGTCGAGCCGTACGCGGTCGCGAAGATCGGCCAGATCGCGGCCGCTAATCACCGCGACGGGGCATTCCGCGGCCAGCGCGCGCAGCGCTTCGAGCGCGCCGTCCACCAGGGTGGCGGATTCCGGCTGGGCGACGATCTCGGACAGCGTGCCGTCGAAGTCCAGGAACACCGCCGGCCGTCGACTCGCCACCAGCTCCTTGAGCTGGCCGTAGACACCCATCGCGTCGGCGATGGTCGACAGCGGCGCGCCCCCGCGCCGCACCGAGATCTCCGGAAGGTCGGCGACGATTCTGTCCGCGCCGTAGGACAGCATCCCGTCGGCCCCGCCGTTGCGCTCCAGGCCGATGACGAGGCCGAAGCCGCCGTCCCGCCCGGCGGTCAGCCCCGCCTCGCCGCAATCGATGAGGACGCACCGCACCGGGCGCACGCCCAGGCGTGCCGCCGACGTCACCACATCGGGCCGCTCGGCGCCGTCCGGCGAGCCGACGGCGACGTCGACGAGGTAGTCAATTCCCGCCTCGCGCAACAGGTGCGCGCAGTCTCCGCTCGCGGAATAGACGGCGGTGGCGACGCCGACCTCGCGCAGCCGCCGCAGAAAGGCGGCGGAAGAGTCGCGCGCCTCGACGGGGCCGGTCGCCGGCTGCGCCACCAAACAGTCGAGTCCCAGGATCACCGCGTCGTGGTAGCGCCTGTCGACGCTCACCGGCCATTCGGTCATTTCTCTGACGATGTTCCAGTGCCCGGCACCCGTCAAGGCCCACCGCCCCACGGAGGCCTCATGGCCATGCGGTTGGGGACTAAAGCCTCATGATCGACGCGCGTTCGCGCCATAGCGTTTTGGGGGAGGAGAGGGAGAACGCCATGTCCGCACTAGCCAACCGGCACGGCATCGTCGTCGGAATCGACGGATCGCCGGCCTCGAACGCCGCCGTATGTTGGGCGGCGCGTGACGCGGCGATGCGACACGTACCGCTGACCGTGGTCCACGTGGTGAACGCGGCCGTGCCGATGTATCCGGCCCTTCCGCTGTCGACGGGCGTGGCGGTGTGGCAGGAAGAGCAGGGCCGGCAGGTCCTCGAACAGGCGGTCAAGATCGCCGAAGAGGCGGTCACGACGGACCGCAAGGTCGACGTCCGCAGCGAGCTCCGATGTGCACCCCCGGTGCCGACCCTGGTCGAGATGTCCAAAGAGGCCGAGATGGTCGTCGTCGGCAGCAACGGGCGCGGGGCGCTGGGCAGGCTGCTGCTCGGTTCGGTGAGCAGCAGCGTGGTGCGCGGCGCGCGCTGCCCGGTCGCCATCATCCGCGACGAGGACCCGCTCATGGAGCATCCCCAGCAAGCCCCGGTGCTCGTCGGCATCGACGGGTCCCCGGCCTCGGAGGTGGCGGTGGGCGTCGCGTTCGACGAAGCGTCGCGCCGCGGCGTCGAATTGACCGCGCTGCACGCGTGGAGCGACGTCGACGTCTTCGAACTCCCCGGCGTTGACTGGTCGGCGGTGAAGGGTGAAGCCGAGCGGAGCCTGGCCGAACAACTGGCCGGCTGGCAGGAACGCTATCCCGACGTCACCGTGAACCGGGTCGTCGTCGCCGACCGGCCGGCGCGCCAGCTCGTCGAGCAGTCGGAATCCGCCCAACTCGTCGTCGTGGGCAGCCACGGCCGGGGCGGCCTGTCGGGTGTGCTGCTGGGTTCGGTCAGCAACGCCGTCGTCCACTCGGTCCGCATGCCCGTCATCGTGGCCCGGCCGTCGTAGGCCACGCCGCCGCCGTGCCGTTCCTCGATCTGCACGAAACCCACACTGGCGTCGTCATTCTCGCCGGCGACCGCGCATACAAAGCCAAGAAGCCGGTGCTGACCGACTTTCTCGACTTCCGCGCGCCGCAGCAGCGCGAGCACGCCTGCCGCCGGGAGGTCGAACTCAACAGCCGGCTGTCGCCGGACAGTTACCTCGGGGTGGCGCATCTGTCCGATCCGGCCGGCGGGCCGCCCGAGCCGGTCATCGTCATGCGCCGTTACCGCGACGAAGAGCGCCTGGCGGCCATGGCATTTCGCGATTCGGGCCAGTCCGTTCGGGACGCGCTGGACGCGATCGCCGGCGTGTTGGCCCGGTTTCACCGCCGCGCCCAGCGGGGCCCGATGATCAGCGCCCAGGGCGAGGCGGAAGCGATCGAACGCCGCTGGTGCGACAACCTTTCCGAACTCCGGCGCTATGCCGACGCCTCGACACCGGGCGTCTCCGCCGAAGCCGTGCCGCGGATCGAGCACCTGGCCACCGAATTCATCACCGGTCGAGCGGCGCTGTTCAAGAACCGCGTCGAGGACGGGCGCATCGTGGACGGCCACGGCGACCTGCTCGCCGACGACATCTTCTGGGTGGACGCGAAACCGGCGCTGCTCGACTGCCTGGAGTTCGACGACCAACTGCGCTACGTAGACGGCATCGACGACGCAGCCTTCCTGGCAATGGATCTCGAGTTCCTGGGCCGCAACGACCTCGCGGTGCATTTCCTCGAGCGCTACGCGCACCATTCCGGCGACACGGCGCCGCCGTCGTTGCGCGAGTTCTACATCGCGTATCGCGCCGTGGTCAGGGCGAAGGTGGATTGCGTTCGACAGTCACAGGGAAAGACCGCGGCGGCCGAGGACGCCGCCCGCCACCTGGCCATCGCAACGGCCCACCTGCGAACCGGCACGGTTCGCCTGGCCCTCGTGGGCGGCAACCCGGGCACCGGGAAGTCCACCGTGGCGCGCGGGCTGGCCGAATCGTTTGACGCGCAGCTTATTTCCACCGATGACGTGCGCCGGGAGCTTCGAGACTCGGGGGCCATCGCCGGTGCGCCCGGTGTGCTGAACGCTGGGCTCTACAGCCCCGACCAGGTAGCGGTCGTCTACGAGACCGCCCTCCGACGCGCGCGGCAGTTGTTGGGCGAGGGGCACTCGGTGATCCTCGACGGCACCTGGCGCGACCCGCGCACGCGCGAGTCGGCCCGCCGGCTGGCCACCGAGACGCATTCGGCGCTGGTGGAATTCGTGTGCGCGGCGACGGCCGACCTTGCCGCCGAGCGGATCAAGACCAGGCCCGCGGGCAATTCGGAGGTGACACCGGAGATCGCCGCCGCCCTGGCCGCCGGGCATGCCGACTGGAACGGTGCGCACCGGATCGACACCTCCCGCAGACCCGACCTCGTCGCTCGCGAGGCGCGCGACCTCTGGACGCGTGCGACGTAACAGCCGCAGGTCCCAACGTCCCGGCCGTCGGGGACCAACGGCCCTGCCCGCACCCGCCGCATGGGGCATACAGTTTGCCTCACCGGAATCGACGAAGTGGTGACGATGGATGCGAAAGTGCCGACCGAGCAGGTCATCCGGGACACGGTGACGCTCGCGTGCCGCGCGCCGTCGCTGCACAACAGCCAGCCCTGGCGGTGGGTGGCCGACGGCGGCAGGCTGCACCTGTGGGCCGACCCGCACCACGCGATGCACGCCACCGACCACACCGGTCGGGAGCTGATCCTGAGCTGTGGCGCCGTCCTCGACCACCTGCGGGTCGCCATGGCCGCCGCGGGGTGGGAAAGCGTCACCGAACGATTTCCCACCGAGGGCAGACCGGATCACCTTGCGAGTGTGGGCTTTCTGCCCGTGGCGAACGTGACGGCGCAATGCCGGCTGCGGGCCGATGCGATCCTCCGCCGCCGCACCGACCGGCTTCCCCTGGCCGCACCGAACGCGTGGCCCACGCTGCATTCGGCCCTGAGCGCCGCGGTGACCCCCTACGAAGTGTCGCTGGACGTGGTCGACGACGACGAGCGGCCGAGACTGGCCGAGGCGTCGCGGCTCACCGAGCAGCTGCGCCGAACCGATACCTCCTACCTGAGCGAATTGCGTTGGTGGACTTCGCCCTTCGAAGCGAACGCCGACCGCGTGCCGGAAAGCGCCCTGCTGTCGAGCTCCGAGGCCGCGCGCGTCGACATCGCCCGCGCCTTCCCGCCGGCGGGCGGGGGCCGCCGCCGCGCCGCGATCGAGGTGGACCACTCCAAGATCGTGGTCCTGTCCACCCGTCACGACGATGCGCCGGTCGAAGTGCTGCGCTGCGGTGAGGCGCTGTCGGCGGTGCTGCTCGAATGCACCCTGGCCGGCATGGCGACCTGCACGCTGACGCACATGACGGAAATATCGCTGAGCCGCGACATCATCAGGCAAGTCACCGGCGGCTCCGGCCAGCCGCAGCTGCTGATCCGGGTCGGCCGGTCACCGGCCAAGGACCCACACCCGCAACCCACCGCCCGGCGTCCGGTGACCGAAGTCCTCGAGATGCGTGGGTGACCCACATGCCAAGGAGGTGCCATCGATGACTCGGCACTGGCTCGTGATGGAAGCAACCGGGGAGGGCGGTGCGGCCCCCTTCGTCGCGCGAGTCGCGGCCGCGGGCCGGCATCTGCCCGGGACTCACCTGAGCACCGACGAGCTGATGGCGTCCACCCGCCACCGCACCCACATCGACCTGGAACGGCTGACCGGGATCCGCGAACGCCGGGTGTCGGTGGGCGACGAGGATTCCTACACCCTGGCCAGCTCGGCGGCGCTGAACTGCCTGGCCAGCGCCCAGCAGGATCCGGCGGCGCTGGACGTGGTGATCAGTTGCAGCATCACCAAGTTCCGCGACGGGCTGACCCAGTGGCTCGAGCCGACCATGAGCAGCGCCGTGGCGCGAGGGATCGGGGCGGTGAACGCGATGACGTTCGACGTGTCCAACGCGTGCGCCGGAATGCTCACGGGCGTAACGATTCTGAATAACTGGATCCGCCAGGGCGTCGTCGAGCGCGGGCTCGTCGTCAGCGGCGAGTACATCTCGCAGCTCAGCAACAACGCGGCACGGCACATCCGCAACATCATGAGCAAGGAGCTGGCCTGCCTGACCCTGGGTGATGCCGGCGCGGCGCTGCTGCTGGAGCGGGCGCCGGCCGGTTCGGCCGGCATCGCCCTGGCCGGCTTCACCACCGTCGCCGACTACAGCCGGCTGTGCCTGGCGTATCCGCAGGGGGACGATCCGGGCGCGCGGATGTTCACCAACTCCCGCGCCATCCAAAAGGCCGCAATCGCCGACACCCCGGTGCTGTTGACCGAAGTGCTTGACACCGTGGGTCTTTCGATTCACGACATCGACCACGTCATCACCCACCAGACGTCCGCGCGCGCCATCCGCAAGGGAATGGTCCGGATGTCGGAGGTGTTCGGCGACAGCCCGCGCCACGACGCGGTGATCACCGTCGACCGCTACGGCAACACCGCCTCCACGACCCACACGGTGGCGCTCGTCGAGGAACTCGAGGCCGGGCGGATCAGGCCAGGGGAGCGAATCGCGTTGCTGGCGTTGGCCTCCGGGCTGGAAATCGGCGTGGTCTTGTTGACCCTGGACGAGGATGTGGTGAGCCGCTATGGGCACGGTGATTGATCGGATCGACGTCTCGCATCCGCGGCTGCGGGGCCGCCACAGTGCGTTGCACCTGGCCGTCGTCGCCGCCAAGGACTGCCTGAAGCGGGCCGGATGCGAGGCCAAGGACCTCGACCTCGTGGTCAACGCCGGCATTTACCGCGACCGCAACCTCGGTGAGCCGGCGCTCGCCGCACTGATCCAGGACGACATCGGCGCCAACCCGGAGGACCCGCACGCCGGCGGCCATGGCACGTTCTCCTTCGACATCGCCAACGGCACGTGCGGGCTGCTGACCGCGCTGCAAATCGTCGACGGGTTCATGCGCAGCCGCGCCATCCGGCGCGCGCTGGTGGTCGCCAGCGACGCCGACCCCGGGCACGGCATGAGCGAGCACTTCCCGTTCTCGGCCGCCGGCGCCGCGATGCTGTGCGGCTGGTCCGACGACGACGACGGTCTCAGCCGCGTCTCCTGGGTGACCGACCCGAGTGAAATCGGCGATGAAACCTTCAGCGCCACGGTCGGTTTCGCCGACTCCCGCAACGTCCTGCGCTTTTCGGAGTCGGCGGCGCTGGACGAGCGGATGGCCGCGGCGGCCGGGCGGGCGGTGACCGCGTGCCTTTCCGAGCAGGCGGTGCTGCTGTCCGACGTCGACGCGATCGTCGCCGCCCCCGCCCGGCCCGGATACCGCACCGCGCTGGCCGCCCGGCTGGGCGTGCCGGTCGAGCAGATCGGCGTCGCCGACGGCGAACGCATGCATACCACCGCCCTGGCCGCCGCGTTCGGGCAGCGGGCGCAGCGGTTGCCGGCGGGCGCGCGGGTGCTGTTCGTCGCGGCCGGGGCCGACGTCGTCGCCGGCGCCGCCCTCTATCGCCAGCCGCCGCGGCCCTGAGGTTCCCCGCGACCTTCCGCGAGATTGCGCTCAGGGTCGTGGATGCGCCCCCAACCACAGCCGTGACGGCAATCTCGGCGGGACGGCGCGCGGAGCCTTACTGCAATTGCACGGCTCGCTCGAGGTCCAGGACCTGCCGGGTGGTCTTGACCACCACGTCGGGGTTCAGGCTGATCGAGTCGATGCCGCAGCGAACCAGGAACTCGGCCATGTCGGGGTAGTCCGACGGCGCCTGACCGCACAACCCGGAGTGAATCCCGTTGCGGCGGCAGCCCTCAACGGCCAGACGGATCATCTCCTTGACTCCCTCGTCGCGCTCGTCGTAGTCGAAGGCCACGATCTCGCTGTCCCGGTCGACCCCGAGGGTCAGCTGGGTGAGGTCGTTGGACCCGATGGAGAACCCGTCGAAGCGCTTGGCGAACTCGTCGATGAGGATGACGTTGTTGGGGATCTCGCACATCGCGTAGACCTTGAGCCCGTTATCCCCGCGGCGCAGACCGTGTTTGGCCATCTCCGCCAGGACCAGGTCCGCCTCGGCCACCCGGCGCACGAACGGCACCATCAGCACGACGTTGGTCAGGCCCATCTGTTCGCGCACCCGCTTCATCGCCCGGCACTCCAGCGCGAAACCTTCGGCGTAGGCCGGGTGCGCGTAGCGCGAGGCGCCGCGGAAGCCGATCATCGGGTTGCTCTCGGCCGCCTCGAAGCCGCTGCCGCCGACCAGGCTGGCGTATTCGTTGGTCTTGAAGTCCGACATCCGCACGACGACGGGCTTGGGCCAGAAGGCGGCGGCGATGGTGCCGATCCCTTCCGATAGGCGCTCCACGAAGAAATCGGCGCCGTCGGAATAGGCGTACGTCAGCGTTTCGATCGTCCGCCGGGCCTCGGCGTCGTCCACCCGGTCGGGGTGGAGCAGGGCCAGCGGGTGCACCCGGATGTACTCGTTGATGATGAACTCCATCCGGGCCAGCCCCACGCCGTCGTTCGGCAGGAACGACGTCTTGAACGCCAGATCCGGGTTGCCGAGGTTGAGCATGATCTCGGTCTGCGGGCGCTCCTGGTCGGACACCTCGGTGTGCTCGACGCGAAAGCCCAACTCGCCGCGGTAGACCCGCCCCGTGTCGCCCTCCACGCACGACACCGTGACGAGCTCGCCGTCGGGCACGCTCGTGGTGGCGTCACCCGCGCCGACGACCGCGGGGATGCCGAGCTCGCGGGCGATGATCGCCGCGTGGCAGGTGCGCCCGCCGCGGTTGGTCACGATGGCCGCGGCGATTTTCATGATGGGTTCCCAGTCGGGCGTGGTGATGTCGGCGACCAGCACGTCGCCGGGCTGGAACTCCGACAGCTTCCCGAGGTTGTCCATCCGCCGGGCGACGCCCGTGGCGACCTTCTCGCCGACCGAGCGGCCCTCGGCGAGCACCTCCTTGCGTTCGGCGCCCTTGCCCTCGAGCACGTAGCTTTCGATCGTCGTCTGGCTGCGCTGCGAGGCCGCGGTTTCGGGGCGCGCCTGGACGATGTAGAGCCGCCCGTCGAGACCGTCCTTGGCCCATTCGATGTCCATCGGCCGCCCGTAGTGGGCCTCGATGGTGCAGGCGTACCCGGCCAGCTCGAGCACGTCGTCGTCGGTGACGCAGAACCGGGCGCGGTCGGCCTTCGGGGTGGGGATGTTGCGGACGGTGTTCTTGGTCTCGCCCTCGACGTAGATCATCTTGACCGCTTTGTCCCCGATCAGCCGGCGCAGCACGGCCCGGTGGCCGGCCTGATACGTCGGCTTGTGGACGTAGAACTCGTCGGGGTCGACGGCGCCCTGCACCACGTTCTCGCCGAGCCCATAGGCACCGGTGATGAATACGACGTCGTGGAAGCCGGATTCGGTGTCCAGGGTGAACATCACCCCCGACGAGGCGAGGTCGGAGCGCACCATCTTCATCACGCCGATGGAAAGCGCCACCTTGAAGTGGTCGAAGTCCTGGTCGATCCGGTAGTGGATGGCCCGGTCGGTGAACAGGCTCGCGAAACAACGGCGGCAGGCGTCCAGCAGGCTCTCGGTGCCCTTGATGTTGAGGAAGGTCTCCTGCTGGCCGGCGAAGCTGGCGGTCGGCAGGTCTTCCGCGGTCGCCGAGCTGCGCACGGCCAGGCTGACGTCCTCGCCGTATTCCTCCTGAAGCTGCCGGTAGGCGGCCGTGATCTCGGCGGCCAGCTCCGGGGGAAGCCCTGCGCCGTAAACGATTTCGCGGGCCCGCTTGCCCTTGCGCGCCAACGCGGTGACGTCGTCGGGGTCGAGGTCGTCGAGCGCGGCGTGCAACGCGTCCCAGGCGCCGGCGCTGTCCAGTACGTGCCGGTAGGCCTCGGCGGTGATCGCGAACCCATGCGGAACCCGAACGCCCTGTCCGGTCAGCTTCTGGAACATCTCGCCCAGCGAGGCGTTCTTCCCGCCGACCAGCGGGACGTCGGAGATGCCGATCTCCTCGAAGAAGCGGACGTAGGTGAAATCGCTCATGGTGTTCTTCCTTCGGGGGGTTGCGTCAACACGCTTCGTCGATGCGGCAGCGGACGTAGACCGGGCGGCGTTCGCGGAGTGTGCGGGAGGCGGCGGCGAAAGCACCTGCCTCGCTGCTCAATTGATCTCCTCCTCACCCCCCAGACGATATGCCCGGGGGCACGCGGCCACAGCCGCCGTTTGGCCTCAGTAGTTGGGGACTTACGGCCCTGCCACCAGCGCATTGCGGCGCGGAAAGTGGCATCGTGGAGCAATTGACCGCCCTGGACGCCGGCTTCCTCGAGGTCGAGGACTCCGACCCGCATGTCAGCCTGGCGGTGGGCGGCGTCTCGATCGTGGCGGGGCCCGCGCCCACATACCAGGAATTTGCCGCCTCGTTCGCCGAACGGGTCGCGACGATTCCGCGCTGCCGACAGGTCCTGCGGACCCATCCGCTGGACCTGCGGCCACCGGACTGGGTGGACGACCCGCACTTCGACCTCGCGCGTCACCTGCACCGCATCGCGGTGCCGCAACCCGGCGGCGACGCCGAGCTTTTCGAGGTGATCGCGTCGCTGATGGAGCGCCGGCTCGACCGCGAGCGCCCGCTGTGGGAGTGCTGGATCATCGAGGGTCTCAGCGAGGGCCGGTGGGCGGTGCTGACCAAGATCCACCACTGCATCGCCGACGGCATCGCGACGACGCAGCTGTTGGCGAAGTTCAGCGACGACGGCGACCGCGACACCTTCGCCTCCGACGTCGGCGCCGGCAAGAAGCCGGTCCCGGCGCAGACGGGCGTGTTCAAGGTAAGCCTCAACCCGTTGAGTTGGGTGAGCGGAATCGGCCGGGGCGCCCTCGGTGCGATGACCGCGGCCGAACACGCGGCGATCGGAGCCGCGGAGCTGGCGGCCGGCTTGCTGCACCCCGCCCCGGAATCGTCGTTGAACGGACCGGTCACCACCATGCGCCGGTACAGCGCGGCCCGGGCCCGATTGGCCGACATGCACAAGGTCGCCCGCGCGTTCGGGGTCACGCTGAATGACGTTGCGCTGGCGGCGATCACCAGCAGCTATCGCGAGATCTTGCTCGCGCGCGGGGAACGTCCCGGCCACGAATCGCTGCGCACGCTGGTTCCCGTCTCCGTTCGCGCGGTGGACCACTTCAACGTCGCAGGCAACCGCGTCTCGGCGATGCTGCCGCTGTTGCCCGTCGACGAGGCGGACCCGGTGCGTCAGCTGAAGCTGGTGCACGACCGGCTCTCCCACGCCAAGTCCAGCGGTCAGAGCGAGGGCGGCAGCGCGATGGTAGTGGCGGCCAAACGCACCCCGTTTGCCCTGTCCGCGTGGGCGATTCGCTTGCTCTCGCGGTTGCCTCAGCGGGCGGTGGTCGCGCTGGCCACCAACGTTCCGGGCCCACGGAGCCGGCAGCGGCTGATGGGCCGTCCGGTGCTGGAGCTGCTGCCGATCCCGCCGATCGCCCTGCAGGTGCGCACCGGCGTCGCGATGCTCAGCTACGCAGACACATTCGTCTTCGGCATCACCGCCGACTACGACACCGCGCCCGACATCGACGCGCTCGCCGACGGCATCGAGAAGGGCATGGCGCAACTGGTGGCGGCCGCCGGTACCCGGCGCCGCAAGTCGTCATGACTGATGGTTGACGCGCTCGTGCGCGGTCAGCAATAGGTGGTCGAACTCCGATTGGGCGTCCAGGCGCGCGCCGACGCCGCGGAAGTCGTCGGCGATCTGTTCGGCGAGCGGCCGAAGCTTGATATTCGCTTCCTGCGAAAGCCATTTGAGCAACTCGAAGGCCGCGTCGGCGCTGATGCCGTAGACCAGCATCAGCATGCCCTTGGCTTGCTCGATGCCGGCCCGGTTCGAGTTGATCTCGGCCAGCCTGGCGCTGACGAGTTCCTCGTTGGTATGCCCCGGCGCGGGGGTGACGTCGATGTAGAACCCGTGGGTGCCGACCACGTCGCCATCGTCGTCGAATAACCGGTCACCCACCACCACGACGTGCCGCACGTTGCCGCCGGTGTCGACGATCCGGTGTCGCGTGCTGAACGCCTGGCGGGTGTTCACGATCTGGTTGATGGTGGCCGCGACCTGCCCGCGATCGTCCGGATGCTTGTGCGAGAGCACCAGTTCGGTGGTGGGCGTCACGGTGCCCGGCTCGTACCCGTGCATCCGCTGCACCTGCTCCGACCACTCCCAGCGCTGATCGGTGAAGTAGAAGCGGAACCAGCCGGCCGGTTGCGCGGAACCGCCGGCCAACGCCCGTTCGACGTCGACCGTTTGACCGTCCAGTTCCCATTTCATTGCGCATCCCGTTCCCGGGGGGCGGCGGCCGTTTCAACACGGGCCGCCGCCCCCCGCGGCCGATCAGGCGTTGATGACCTCGCGCTGCGAGGCTTTCTCGTCGATGGCCGAGTGCGCGTCGCCGCGGCCGACGGTGATCTTGCGCGGCTTCGCCCGTTCGGCCACCGGAATGCGCAGGCGCAGAACGCCTTCGCGGTAGGATGCCTCGATCTTGTCGGTATCGAGGTTGTCGCCGAGCACCAGTTGCCGGCTGAACACCCCGCGCGGACGCTCGGTGGCCAGCATCTCGCGGTTCGGGTCAAGGGCCGGGCGCTCCGCACGCACGGTCACCACGTTGCGCTCGATGTCGATGTCGAGCGATTCGGCATCGATGCCGGGCAGGTCGAACTCGACGACGAATTCCTCGCCCTGGCGCCAAGCGTCCATCGGCATCACCGCCGGCCGGGCGGCCGTACCGAACACCTGGTGGGCAAAGCGGTCGAGGTCGCGGAAGGGGTCGCTACGCATCAGCATGGTGGTCACCTCTCACTCCAATCTAGGCTGTGGTCCGGTTCTTACCTATGTCCAATGACATAGATTTTATATAGCACCGTCGACACTATGCCTGCAAGTGTGATAAACAGATTTTCTAAGGCAGTTCGTTTCGAGGGGGAGCGGGTGATGACCGACCAACGCGGCGATTCCGGCGCCCCGGCGCCCGATCACGGCGTGTACGGCATCTCGGTGGCCGCCGAGCTTTCGGGCATCCCGGTGCAGTCGCTGCGCCTGTACGAGCGTTATGGACTGCTCACGCCGGCGCGCAGCAACGGCGGAACCCGGCGTTACAGCAACGACGACCTGGCCCGGCTCAAGCGCATCAGCGAGCTGGTCGACGCCGGCGTCAACCTGGCCGGCGTGGCCCGCATCCTCGATCTCGAGGACCACAACGCGACGCTCTCGGCCGCCAACACCGACCTGCGGTCCACCAACCGCACGCTGCGCAAGGCCGCCAAAACCGCGAAGCTCGCCGAGGCCGGCGCCAACGACCCCTGACGGCGGCCTCGGATTGCGCCGACCGACATCGGGTACACCCCCTGCTGTGCCTTTGAGTTGAAGGAGATGCGATGGCAGAGGTGGCGGAGGCCAAGGCCCAGGTGGTCGACGGAGCGCGGCGCGAGGCCGACGCGTACCGCGGAGAGGCGCCCCAGCCGCTCGGCGGCTACCTGGCGGTGCTGATGATCTACGGCGTCGTGGTGGCCGCCGCGACCGCTGCCGCGCTGCTCACCGGGCGCACGCTGCCGCCCCGCTGGCGCATCCAGGACCTCGTCTTGGTGACGCTGGGCACCCACAAGCTCTCGCGGACCGTGACCAAGGACGCGGTGACCAGCCCCTTGCGGGCGCCGTTCACCCGCTACGCGGGGACGGGCGGCCCGGCGGAGGTCAAGGAGGAGGTCAGGGACGAGAGCCAGCTGCGGCACAGCCTGGGGGAGCTGTTGACCTGCCCGTTCTGCCTGGACATGTGGGTGGCGACCGGCTTCGCCATAGGCCTGGTCTTCGCCCCGCGGTTGACCCGCTTGATCGCCGGCGTCTTCACCGCACTGGCCGGTGCCGACTTTCTGCAGCTCGGCTACGCGATGGCCCAGAAGTCGGCCGAGGGCTGAGCCGCCCTCAGCCCGTCTTCGGCATCGGGATGCCCTCGCTGGCCGCGAACTGCGAGTCCTCCTCGGAGGCCAGGCCGATGGAAACCACCGACCGGTTGAACAGCAGGTCGGTCAGGTAGGCCAGCGACACCGCCCACCGGTTGACGCCCCGCGGGATCGCGTACAGGTGGTAGGCCCGGGTCACGAATTTCGCCGGCAGCCCCGACAGGTGGATGTTCAGCGGGTTGGCCACCGCATGCCACGGTCCCAGGTCGACCACCAGGCCCAGGTTGCGGTGCTTGTACTGCTTGGGAGTGCCGTGACCCAGGCTGGCCGCCACGTTGCGGGCCAGCACCTTGCCCTGCCGGGTGGCGTGCTGGGCGGTCGGCGGGGTGATCTTCCCCGGTTGGGTCAGGTCGGGAACCGCGGCCGCGTCGCCGGCGGCGAACACGTCCGGGTGGTCCGGCACCTGCAAGTCGGCCTGCACCTTGAGCCGGCCCCGCTCGGTCGGTAGTCCCAGATCCTGGATCAGCGGCGCGCCCGTGACGCCGGTGACCCACGCGACCGTGCGGGTGTCGATGCGCGAATCATCGCTGAGCACAACGTGATCGGCGTGCGCTTCCTTCAGCGTGATGCCGAGGCGGACGTCGATGCCGCGCCGGCGGAGCACCTTCTGCGCGGCATCGCCCAGTTTCTTGCCGACCTCGGGCATCACCTGCTCCGCCAGATCGAGCAGCACGAACCGGACCGTGGCGGGATCGAAGCGCATCTGTTTGGCTGCCGCGTCGGCCAGCGCGCGCAGCTGGGTCACCAGTTCGGTGCCCGAATAGGAGGCCCCGACCACGACGACGGTGCGCCGGGCCGCGGCCACCGCCGGGTCGTCCTCGATGTTGGCCAACTCCAGCTGCTCCACGAAATGGTCGCGAAGGTAGAGCGCCTCGGCGGTGGTCTTCAAGCCGCGCGCGCAGGTCGCCAGACCGGGCACGTCGAATAATTTGGTCACCGAGCCCGGCGTGAGCACCAGCCGGTCCCAGGACATGGTGTGGCTGCGTTCTTCGGGATCGCAGTAATTCAGCGTGCGCTGGGCGAAGTCCACCCCGTCCACGCGGCCGCGCACGGCGCGCACCCCCTTGAGGGTGTTGGCCAGCGGGATCGCCACGAAGCGGGCATCGGCGACCCCGCCGGCGACGTCGGGCAGCAACGGGGTGTACAGCATGTAGTCCACGGGAGAGACGATCGTGATGTCGGCCTGCGCGCGCCGCCGGCGCAGAATGCGGGCCAGGCGGTGCGCGCAGGTGAATCCGGTGAAGCCGCTGCCAACGATCACGATTGAGGTCACCAAGCCGAGTGTAGGAGGAATCGGGGGACCAAGCGCCGTCCCGCTTCGTCGGGCGACGGCCACTGCGGCAAAAAGTCTTGGTTATCAACGACTTACGCGCGTCGTCGGCGGAACGTAGTGCCGGGCCGCCTGGGCCGGCCTAGAGCTTCGTTCTATGGCCCATAGACTTCGTTTCCGGGGTAGACAGGTAAGCGTGTCGCCGGAAAGATGGGACAAGCGAGGTCGAGACCTCGAAATTGCGCATGCCCGAATTGGCCCGGAGGGGTAAGGCCGTGCAACAGGACAGCGAGGTAATCGTCGCCCAGCTGGCGAAACTGGTCGCCAGCTTGGAGCACGACGAAACCGATACCGATGTCGGCTTGCGCGAACTGATCCACAACGGCGTCCAGCACGTGGCGGGCTCCCAGTACGCGGGGATCACGCTGGCCGAGAAGAGCAGGGCGGTCACGAACGTCGCCGCCACCCACCGGTACCCCGTCGTCTTGGACGCGATACAGGACCGGTACGGGGAGGGGCCGTGTGTGGAGGCGGCCTGGCGGCACCACGTGATGCACGTCGACGACCTCACCGTCGAGGAGCGTTGGCCGCGCTATCGCCGGCACGCGCTCGAACAGACCCCGATCCGGTCCATCCTGTCCTACGAGTTGTTCGTCAACCACGACAGCCTGGCCGCACTCAACTTCTACGCCGATCGGCCGCACGCGTTCCGCTACGAGGCGGTGGAACTCGGCGCCGTCTTCGCCACGCACGTCGCTTTGGCGTGGTCGGTGATGCAGCGACAGGACCAGTTCCGCAGCGCCCTGGCGTCGCGGGACATCATCGGTCAGGCAAAGGGAATCATTATGGAACGCTTCAATCTTGACGCCGTCGAAGCGTTCGAATTGCTCACCCGGCTCTCGCAACAATCCAACACCAGGCTCATCGACATCGCTCATGGGCTGGTCGAAAGCGAGCACCCGATCAAGCGCCGCCGGCGCTGACTGCGTTTCGGTGCGCCCCGGCGGGGTATGTGCTTTGCACATGAAGGCTGTCACCTGGCACGGCAAGCGCGACGTCCGGGTGGAGTCGGTGCCGGACCCGAAGATCGAGAAGCCCACCGACGCCATCGTCGAAGTCACGTCGACCAACATCTGCGGCTCCGATTTGCATCTCTACGAGATTCTCGGGGCGTTCATGAACCCCGGCGACATCCTCGGGCACGAACCCATGGGGATCGTGCGCGAGGTCGGCGGTGAGACGGGCGACCTGCGGATAGGCGACCGGGTCGTCATCCCCTTCCAAATCTCCTGTGGCAGTTGCTACATGTGCGGCCAGCAGCTCTATACCCAATGCGAGACCACCCAGGTGCGTGAGCAGGGCATGGGGGCCGCGCTGTTCGGATACTCGGAACTGTACGGCGAAGTCCCCGGCGGCCAAGCCGAACTGTTGCGGGTGCCCCAGGCTCAGTTCACGCACATCAAAGTTCCTGTGGGGCCGCCGGATTCGCGGTTCGTCTATCTGTCCGACGTGCTGCCGACGGCGTGGCAGGCGGTGGCCTACGCCGACATCCCCGACGGCGGCACCGTCACCGTGCTCGGGCTGGGCCCGATCGGCGACATGGCCGCGCGCATCGCGGATCACCTCGGCTACCGCGTGATCGCAGTCGACCTGGTGGCCGAGCGCCTCGGGCGCGCGGCGCAGCGCGGCATCCACACCATCGACCTGTCACGGCTCGACGCCCCGCTGGGGGACACCATCCGGGACCTGACCGACGGGCGGGGCTCCGACTCCGTCATCGACGCGGTGGGCATGGAAGCCCACGGCTCGCCCGCGGCCAAGCTCGCCCAGCAGGCCACCGGCATGTTGCCGGATTTCGTTGCCAAGCGGTTCATGCAGACCGCCGGCGTGGACCGGCTGCACGCGCTGTACTCGGCCATCGACATCGTGCGCCGCGGCGGAACGATATCGCTGATCGGTGTGTACGGCGGGATGGCCGACCCGCTGCCGATGCTCACGCTCTTCGACAAGCAGGTGACCCTGCGGATGGGTCAGGCGAACGTGAAGAGGTGGGTGGGCGACATCATGCCGCTGCTGACCGACGACGACCCGCTCGGCGTCGACGATTTCGCCTCTCACGTGCTGCCGCTGGACCAGGCCCCGCACGGCTACGACATCTTCCAGAAGAAGCAGGACGGCGCGGTGAAGGTCATGTTACGACCTTGAAAACCGTTTTGCTGCAAGGGCTTCCGAACCACCGTTTGGGTGAGGCCCCGGTAGGGTATTGATTGCGCCATGACATCCGCAGCAGCCTCCGCCCCCACGCCCACCGGAGAGGTGTGGCCGGGCCGCGCCTACCCGCTGGGCGCCACCTACGACGGGGCGGGGACCAATTTCGCCGTCTTCAGCGAAGTGGCCGAGCGGGTGGAGTTGTGCCTGTTCGACGCCGACGGCACCGAGAGCCGCGTCACACTGCCGGAGATCGACGGATTCGTCTGGCACGCCTACATCCCCAACATCGAGCCCGGTCAGCGTTACGGCTACCGCGTCTACGGGCCCTACGACCCCCAGCAGGGGCTGCGGTGCAACCCGAACAAGCTGCTGGTGGACCCCTATTCGAAGGCCATCGACGGCTCCTTCGAGTGGAACCAGGCCCTCTTCAGCTACAACTTCGGCGACCCCGACAGCCGCAACGACGACGACTCCGCCGCCTTCATGCCCAAGTCGGTGGTGATCAACCCGTACTTCGACTGGGGCAACGACCGTCCGCCGGACCACCAGTACGCCGACACGGTCATCTACGAGGCGCACGTCAAGGGGCTGACGCAGACCCACCCGGACATCCCCGAGCAACTGCGCGGCACCTATGCGGCGGTGGCGCACCCGGTGATCATCGAGCACCTCAAGGACCTCGGCGTCACCGCCATCGAGCTGATGCCGGTGCACCACTTCGCCAACGACTCCACGCTGGTGGACAAGGGCCTCTCTAATTACTGGGGCTACAACACGATCGGCTTCTTCGCACCCGACTTCAAGTACTCCAGCGCCACCTCGCCGGGCGGGCAGGTGCAGGAGTTCAAGGCGATGGTGCGCGCGCTGCACGAGGCCGGTATCGAGGTCATCCTCGACGTTGTCTACAACCACACGGCCGAGGGCAATCACATGGGCCCGACGTTGTCGATGCGGGGCATCGACAACGCCGCCTACTACCGGCTGGTCGACGACGACAAGCGCTACTACATGGACTACACCGGCACCGGCAACAGCCTCAACGTCGGGCATCCGCACGCGCTGCAGCTGATCATGGACTCGCTGCGCTACTGGGTCACCGAGATGCACGTCGACGGCTTCCGTTTCGACCTGGCCGCGACGCTGGCGCGTGAGTTCTACGACGTGGACCGGCTGGCCGCGTTTTTCGAACTCGTGCAACAGGACCCGACGGTCAGCCAGGTGAAGCTCATCGCCGAGCCGTGGGACGTCGGGCCGGGCGGTTACCAGGTCGGCAACTTCCCGCCCCAGTGGACGGAGTGGAACGGCAAGTACCGCGACGCGGTGCGCGACTTCTGGCGCGGCGAGCCCTCGACCCTCGACGAGTTCGCCTACCGCCTGTCCGGGTCGGCCGACCTCTACGAGCACACCGCGCGCCGGCCGGTGGCCTCGATCAACTTCGTCATCGCGCACGACGGGTTCACGCTGCGGGACCTGGTGTCCTACAACGAGAAACACAACGAGGCCAACGGCGAGGACAACAACGACGGCGAGAGCCACAACCGGTCGTGGAACTGCGGTGCGGAGGGGCCGACCGAGGACCCGAACGTCAACGCGCTGCGGGCCCGACAGCAGCGCAACTTCCTCACCACACTGCTGCTGTCACAGGGCGTGCCGATGATCTGCCACGGCGACGAGCTGGGTCGCACCCAGAACGGCAACAACAACGGCTACTGCCAGGACAACGAACTCACCTGGATCGACTGGTCGAAAGTTGACAACGGCCTGCTGGAGTTCACCCGGGCCGTGTCGGCGCTGCGCGCCAACCACCCGGTATTCCGCAGGCGCCGGTTCTTCTCCGGCAAGCCGTTGGGCCGCCGCGGTCAGGACGGGCTACCGGACATCGCCTGGTTCACCCCTGAGGGCGCGGAGATGACCGAGGAGGACTGGGGCGCGGGTTTCGCGAAATCCCTCGCGGTGTTCCTCAACGGGCACGGCATCCCCGACCGGGACGCCCGGGGCCAGCGGGTCCTCGATGACTCGTTCCTGCTGTGCTTCAATGCCCACTACGAGCCGATCGAATTCACCTTGCCGCCAAAGGAATTCGGCGCGGCCTGGCAACTCGTTGTCTTCACCGGTCCCGACGAGGAGACGCCCGCGGAGGAGGTGCCCGGCGGGGGCATGCTCACCGTGGACGCGCACACCGCCGTGGTGTTGCAAGCCGCCGACGGCGGCTGACCATCCCGGGATCGCCCGCCATCGAGGACCTTTCGCCCACGGATTGATTACCTTTTGCCCTCCGGCGCGGTCGTCGATCCGCGCACACTGACGGGCGCGCGCGGTGGGGGAGGAAGGGGCCGCCGATGGAGAGGCCGAGCCCCGACGCGTGCCTCAACGACGTGGCCTGGTGCCGGCGGATCGCCCTGCTGGTGGTGTTCGCCATCGCGACACTGACCTGGGTGGGCTGGGCGACGGGTATTGACCGACTGACCCGCATCCATCCGACCTGGCCGGAGATGATGCCGTGGACCGGGGCGTGGCTGGTCGCGCTGGACGCGGCGATTCTGCTCCAGTCGGGGCGCCCCTCGCGGGGGCGCGTGTGGGCCGGGCGAGGACTGGCACTGGTCGTGGGCGTCCTCGCCGCGATCGTGCTTGCGGAGTACGCCACCGGCAGGCCATCGTCCGGATTCGACGAGGTGTGGTTCGGTGACGCGGTCCGTGCGTCACGATGGAGCTGGCCGGGGCGGCCGAGCCCGCAGACAGGCGTGTCGGCGCTGTTCCTGGCGGCGGCCACCGGCCTGATACGAGTGGATCGTGGGACCCGCGTGGTCCGGCCCGCGTGCACCGCCGCCGGCGGGGCCATTCCGTTCGTCACCGTCGGTGCCTACCTCTTCGACGCGCTGGCGCTGGTGGGCACTTCGTCTTCGACCGGCCAGGCACTGATGACGGCGTCGGCGCTGTTGCTGGTCGCCGCGGCGACGGCGCTGGCGCGCCCGGATCGGTTCCCGGTCGCCTGGCTGCTCGCCCGCCCCGACCGGAAGTCGCTGCTTCGGTTAGCCGGCCTGCTCGCCGCGCTTCCGGTCGTCGTCGCGATATCGCGGCCGATCTTTTCGGGGCTCGGGGTCGGACCGCACGCCGAGTGGACCTTCTCGATTCTGCTGGGCACCCTCGTCGTCGGGGTGATCACTTTCTTGTTCATTCAGAACGAGCAGAAACTGCTGATCGAGAAGGAGTTGGTCAGCACCGAGCGTGCCGAGGCCGAGGCGCGATACCGCATCCTGGCCGACAACGCGGTGGACATCGTCGTGCTCCTCCGCGGTGACGAGGTCGTATGGGTGTCGCCGTCCGTGGAGGCCGCGCTGGGCCGGCCGCCGGACGAGTGGATCGGCCCAGGTTTCAACCGCCACATCCACCCGCAGGACATCGAGACGGTCGCCGCCGCTGTGGGCAGGGTCGCCGCCGGCGAATCGGTCGTGCAACGGTTCCGGATCCGCTCTGCCGACGGTGAATACCACTGGGTCGAGAGCCACGGCAAACCGTACGTCGACGCCGACGGCAACATCGACGGCATGATCGCGGCGGTGCGCGTCGTCGACGATCAGGTGAAGGCGGAGCAGCGCCTGGAGCGGCTCGCCCGGTTCGACACCCTGACCGGGCTGGCCAACCGGGCCGAGGCCCTCGGCCGGCTCGCCGCCGCGCTCGAGGAACCGCAACCGGTAGGGGCCTATGTCGGCGTGTTGTTTTGCGACGTCGACCATTTCAAGGAGATCAACGACACCTGGGGGCACGGCGTCGGCGACTCGGTGCTCGCGACCCTGGCGGCGCGGATCGAAGGAAGCGTTCGGCGCGGCGACACCGTCGGACGAACCGGAGGCGACGAAATCCTCGTCCTGCTGCCCGGTGTCCGCAGCGCCGACGAGCTCGCGCAGATCGCCGAAGAGATCCGCAGGCAGGCCGCCGAACCCATCCACGCCGCCGGCACGACGGTCTCGGCCACCCTGAGCATTGGCGCCACCCTTGCCCTACCCGGGGATTCGGTTGACACGATCACGGCCCGGGCGGATGAGGCCATGTACCGGGCAAAACTGGGGGACCGGAACACCGTCGTCCGGAATTAGCCAGCCCAGCCATCGACATGCGCCGGGTGATATCCGGTAGGTTCTTGCCGACGGCAGCTCGTTACAAGAGAGGGCAAATATGTCAAGGACAGTGGTAGTGGGCGCCTCGAGCGGGCTCGGTCGTTGCATCGGTGTCGGCCTGGCGCAGCGCGGCGATCAGGTAGCGCTGTTGGCGCGGCGCCGCGAGCGCATCGAGGCCGCCGCGCAGGAGGCGGGCCCGGGCGCGGTCGCCGTCGAATGCGACGTCACCGACGAGGCCTCGTGCCGGTCGGCGATCGAGAACGCCGCGAACGCGCTGGGCGGCATCGACAACGTCGTCTACACGCCCGCCGTCGGGCCCTTGGTGCGCATGGTCGAGACCGACGCCGCCACCTGGCGGCGCATCTTCGACACCAACGTCATCGGCGCGGCGCTGGTGACGGCTGCCGCGGTGCCGCACCTGACGGCCTCCGCGGGCAAGTCGGTCTATCTGTCCTCCGATGCGGGCACGTTCGGGCCGCCATGGCCGGGCCTCGGGGCGTACGGCGTCAGCAAGGCGGCGCTCGAGCGAATGGTCGACGCGTGGCGCGCCGAGCACCCCGACATCGGCTTCACCACCCTGATCGTCGGGGAATGCGCGGGAGGCGAGGGCGACGGGCAGACCGGAATGAACGTCGACTGGGACATGGACCTCGCGATGAAGGCCGTGCCGCTGTGGGCATCGCGCGGCTGCATGCCCGGCAAGCTGATGCCGGTCGAGGACCTCATCGACGTGGTGCACACGATCCTGCGGACGAACGCCGCGACCTCGATGCCGGTGGTCGTGGCGCGGGGCGCGCCGGCCAGTCCGGCCGCGTTCGCAGATTCCGCGCAGTCCTAGCCTCAGCGGCGATCGCGAGCGCAGCGAAGCCGGGCGCTGCGGGTCGCCGCCGTAGCCTCAGCGGCGATCGCGAGCGCGGCGAAGCCGGGCGCTGCGGGTCGCCGCCGTAGCCTCAGCGCCCGAGCTTCTCGCGGACCAGGTCGGTCAGGAAACGCCCGGCCGAGACCGGCCGGAACGCACGGGCCGCGCCGGTGAGCGCCTCGCGGGCGTCCGGGGGCAGGTCGATGTCGGCGGCGGCGACGTTGAACTCCAGCTGTTCGACGCTGGAGGCGCCGGGAATGGCGACCACGCCCGGATGGCTGATCAGCCAGGCCAGCGCGACCTGGGCGGGCTTGGCGCCGACGGTGGTCGCGACGTCGCGCAGCGTCTGCAGGAGCGGTTCGACGCGGCGCAGGTTCTCGGTGCCGAACAGCGAGTTCAGCGCCCTGATGCCGCCGGGGCGGTTATCCAGGCCGTACTTGCCGCCCAGCAGCCCCTGCTCGAGCGGGCTGTAGGCGATCACGATGCGGTTCTCCCGTTCGGCGAAGAGCACCAAATCCTCCAGCGCCCGGGCATGGGCCAGCGAAAAGTGGACCTGGTTGCTGACGACGGGCCGCCCGAGCGCGGCGTCGGCCTTCTGCCAGCGCGCCAGCGAGTAGTTGGAGACGCCGGCCGCGCCGATCTTGCCGCTCTCGAGCAGGTCGCGCATGCCCGGCATGATCACCGTGTCGGGAACCACCGGGTTGGACTGATGGATCTGGTAGAGCGGGATGCGGTCCAGGCCCAACCGCCGCGCGCTGGCCCGTTCGTGCTGCTTGATCACAGCCGGGAAGGGCGCGACCGGCATGATCTTGCTGGCCACCGCGACGTTGGCGCGCTCGTCGCCCAGCGCCTCGCCCAGAATCCGCTCGCTCTTGCCCAGCCCGTACACCTCGGCGGTGTCGAACAGCGTGACCCCCATGGCGAGGGCGCGGCGCACGATGTCACCGGCGGCGCCCGACGCGTACCCCTCCCCGTAGCCCCACTCACGAGACCCGAATTGCCAGGTGCCCAGGCCGATCCGGCTGACACGTCCCACGCCGTCGACGTCGAGATACTTCATGCGCCCAACCCTAACCAGGAAGCTTGCCCAGCACGTAGCTGGCGATGCCCACGCCCGCCACCCGCGGTTGGTCGCCGTCGGTGGTGCCGCTGCAGGAGACCAGCACGTCGACGATGACGTTGGCCTTGGCCGCGACCGCCCGCGCCGAGCGGATCTGCAGTCCCCTGGGTGCGAGGTCCAGCGTCGTGATGCCGTTGGGGGCATCGGCCGGCGCGCCGACCGCGAACGGCAGCGCCTCCCCGTTGGGCGGAGTCAGGGTCACGGTCAAGCCGCCGCATCGGCGCCACCCCGACAGCAACGCGGCCAGCTGCGCCTGCGCCGCCGGCGGGTCGCGGAAGGCCACCACGGCCTGGATGACCTGGGTGGACTTGAGGAAGCTGCGCGAGTCGCGCAACTCCGTCGCGCGGTATCCCGCGACGTCGGCGCCCGAATAGGCGTCCGGTGTGCCGGGGGCGACGCTGCCCCAGCATTCCGGCCGGTCGATCGCCCCGCCCGCGCCCGGGCGGCCCATGTTGTCCCACGTCTGGCCGGCCTGCAGGTTCTGGTCGCTGGTGATGTTCTTCAGGGCGTCGGCGCCCGGCAGCAGCGTCGCCAGGGCGTCCGGCGCGACGGGGCCCGGGGCCGCCGCGGGCATCGCCGCGCTCGTGGGGGTGGAGGTCGGCGCCGCCGTCTGGGTGGGCGGTGCTGCGCCGAAGATTGCCCATGCGACCAGCCCGACCACGGCGACGGCGATGAAGGTGTAGGACAGCGCCAGTCCCGCCCGGGCGCGGTCCCGGCCGAGCTCGCCGGTGCGGCGGATCTGCGCCAGCCCGGCGTGTCCGAGGATCGCCCCCACGGGCGCGAACACGAACGCGAACACCAGCGACAGCGTCGCCAGCACGTTGACGGGCGGTCGGTGCGGCGGGGCGGGCGGGGGCGTGAAGACCGGCGGCTCGTAGTCCGGGGTGGGCGGCATCCGGCCGAGCGGGTCGTAGGTGTACGGGTTCTGCCAATACGGGTCCTGCGGGTTGGTCACGCCAGCACCTCCTTACCGGCCGACCCTGCCCGAAATGTAGCCGACGTTGGGGCGTTACAGGCCGGGCTTGGCGACGCTGACGACATAGGGCGCGCCGGCCAAAGTGAGGTACACCCGATGCGGCCCGATCGCCATGCCGGACAACGGTGCCGCTTGGGCCGCCGGCGGCAGTCCCGCCCGGTAGACGATGACGCGCAGGACGGGAATCGTGTGGGTTGCGAAACCGGTGAAGCTCGCCGTTTCCAGCACCACGACTTCGCGGTCGGTGGCGGCGTAGATCCGGGTGTCGTCGGTGCCCAGTTCACGGACCGCCGACGGCAGCCGGGCACTGGCCAGCACCGTCAAACCCTCGCCACCGCGCCGCGAGTCCACCGCGTAGAGCGTGGCGTCGTCGTGGCCGGCCACGTAGCTGCGCGTCACCGCGGCGCCGTCACCCGCCGACACCGCGACGTTCATGCCCAGCGAACCGCGCTCCTCGGCCGGGGACTGCGACCCCTGGTAGTGGCGGATTCCGGACGGCGCGAACACGTGGTAGTCGATCTGGCGGCCGCGGTTGGCTCCGTCGATGCTGTCGGCGGGATCACCGGCGACGGTGGCGGTGCGCAGCTTGCGCAGGCCATACTGGTCCACCGGTGTCACCGACGTTCCGTCCGACGACAGCGCCAGCAGCATCCGCAGGCCCGCGTCCTCGGACAGATACGCCGGGGCGGGTCCGGCGTCGAAATCGCCCACCGGGCGCAGGGTTTCGAGGTCGACCTCGGCGACCCTGCCACGCTCGGGCTGAGGCACGAACACGATGTCGGCGTCTTTCCGGCTGATCTGGAGATTGCGTCCGACCGCCATGGGCGCCGATAACCGCGTCTTGGCGTCGCCCGGGCGGTCCCCGGCGCTCACCTCGGCCAGCCGGTGATCGTCGGTGAGCGCGACGAGGGCGTGGGTGTGATAGGACCAGACCGGTTCGCGCAACGGCGCGGCGACCGACCACACCTCGACGTCGGGTGCACTCGCCAATGACGCGCCCGGCGCCGCGCAGCCGGCGGCCAGGACGAGGGCGCCGAGGACCACCACCCGGCGGCGGAGACCGATGGCCACGAGCGTTCTCCTTGTTCGCAGTTGGTGGAGAACTACCCACTGGCGCATGGGCGTACCCGTTTGGTGCCCGATTTCGTCGGGTAGCCGACATGGAGCGCGCATCAGCCCGCGCGCCAAGGTAGATGGGAAGGACATCATGGCTCAGACCGCCATCAAGTCGCCCACCGATGTGGTCGACTTTCTTGTCAGTCAGCACGAACAGATCAAGTCGTTGTTCGCCACCACGCTGGCGGCGTCGGGGAAGGAACGCGAGAAGGCGTTCGTCGAACTCCGGCGATTGCTGGCCGTCCACGAAACGGCGGAAGAGGAAATCGTGCACCCGCGGGCCAAGCGGAAGCTGGCCGACGCGGCCGAGGTGGTCGACGAGCGCCTCCACGAAGAGCACGAGGCCAAGACCGTTCTGCAGAAGCTGGAGAAAATCGACGTCGACAGCGCGGAGTTCACCAGCCTGTTGACGCAGCTTCGCGACGCGGTCGTCGAGCATGCCGAGCACGAGGAGCGCGACGAGTTCGCCAAGCTGGGCCAGGAATTGAGCGGCGAGGAGCTCGAACGAATGGGCCGCGCGGCCAAGCTCGCCGAGGCGATCGCGCCGACCCGCCCGCATGCCGGTGTCGAATCGCAGGCGGCCAACCTGGCCGCCGGACCGTTCGCGGCGATGCTGGACCGCGCCCGCGACGCCATCGTCGGGAAGGGCTAACGGCTCACTGGGGCGCCCCCACCCGAGGGGGAGCGGGGGCGCCCCAGCCCCGGCAAGGGAATCAGATGACCGCAACCAAGGCACCCGGTGCCGAGCGCTACCTGCCCGAGCGGCGGTCGCTGGATGCGCTGCGGGCGGCGGCCGAATGTTGCCGTGGCTGCCCGCTTTTCGCCGATGCCACGCAGACGGTTTTCGGCCGCGGGGACTCGGGAGCGCCGCTCATGCTGGTGGGCGAGCAGCCGGGGGATCAAGAGGACCGCGCGGGGGAGCCGTTCGTCGGGCCGGCCGGCCGACTGCTGGCCCGCGCGCTCGAGGACGCCGGCATCGACCCGGCGTCGACGTACGAGACCAACGCGGTCAAGCACTTCAAGTTCACCCGCAAGGGTGGCAAACGGCGCATCCACCAGAAGCCCGGCCGCACCGAGGTGGTCGCCTGCCGGCCCTGGCTCATCGCCGAGATCGAGGCGGTGCGCCCGCGGGTCATCCTGTGCCTGGGCGCCACCGCCGCGCAATCCCTTCTGGGAGCGGACTTTCGGATATCGGCCCAGCGGGGCCAACAGGTGCGGCTGCCGCCGTCGGCCGTCGACGTGCAGCCCGACCCCATCGTCGTCGCGACGGTCCACCCGTCGGCGGTGCTGCGCGATCGCAGCGACGGGCACGACGAGGCCTACCGGCTCTTCGTCGAGGACTTGCGCAGCGCGCGTTCGTCAGTCGACGCCAACAGGTGACTCGGCTCAACTCTTCTTGTGCGGCATAAACTCCTGCGCCTTGGTCTTGAGGCCCACCTTGACGAAGCCGACGCGGTCCTCGTCTCCGGACAGCACCGCGGCCGTGGCCGACTTGAACTGTTCCCAGGTGGCGTGCGGCGGGATGGGCGGCATGTCCGGGTCGGTGAAGACGTCGAGCACCGTGGGGCGGTCGGCCGACAAGGCCTGCCGCCACGCGCCCTGCAGCTCCTCCGGGTCCTTGATGGCCATCGCGTTCAGGCCGAGGCTGGCCGCGAACGCCGCGAAGTCGACGTCGGGAAGCGCCTGCGATTCATGGAATTTCGGTGCGCCCGCCATGGCGCGCATCTCCCAGGTGACCTGGTTGAGGTCGTTGTTGTGCAGGATCGCGATGATCAGGCGGGGGTCCTTCCACTCCTGCCAGTACCGCTTGATGGTGATCAGCTCGGCCATGCCGTTCATCTGCATGGCGCCATCGCCGACGAACGCGATGACGGGCCGGTCCGGGTGGCCGAATTTGGCGCCGATCGCGTACGGCACGCCGGGGCCCATCGTCGCAAGGGTGCCGGATAGCGAGCCGCGCATGTCGCCGCGGAAGCGCAGATTGCGGGCGTACCAGTTGGCCGCCGAACCGGAATCCGCTGTGATGATGGCGTTTTCGGGCAGCTGCGGGGAAAGCTCGGAGTACAGGCGCATCGGGTTGATGGGGTCGGCACTGACCATCGCCTCCTTGTCCATGGTCTCCCACCACCGCGCCACATTCTTCTCGATGCCCTCCCGCCACGACCGGTCCTCTTTGCGGCGCAGGTGCGGAATCAGCGCTCGCAGGCCGGCTTTCGCGTCGGCGACCAGGTTGACCTCGTACGGGTAGCGCATCCCGATGAGCCGGCCGTCCACGTCGATCTGCACCGCGCGGGCCTGACCGAAATCGGGCAGGAACTGCGTGTAGGGGAAACTGGATCCGACCGTTAGCAGGGTGTCGCAATCGCGCATCAGCTCATAACTGGGGCGCGTACCCAGCAGGCCGATAGAGCCTGTGACCCAAGGCAATTCGTCCGACAAGACGTCCTTGCCCAGCAGCGCCTTGGCCGCGCCGGCGCCCAGCAGGTCGGCCACCTCGGCGAGTTCTTCGCGGGCCCCGCGGGCGCCGGTGCCCACCAGCATGGCGACCTTCTTGCCGGCGTTGAGGATGTCGGCCGCGCGCCTGATCGCCGCGTCGTCCGGGGCGATCTGCGGGTATTCGATGCCCAGGCTGGAGGGCACCATCTTGAACGCGTGCTCGGGCGGGGAGTACGGCAGCTCTTGCACGTCACTGGGAATGATCAACGCCGTCGGGGCCCGCTGGGTCATCGCGATGCGGATCGCGCGGTCCAGGACGTTGGGCAATTGCTCGGGGACCGTGATCATTTGGACGTAGTCGCTGGCGACGTCCTTGAACAGGTTCAGCAGGTCGACCTCCTGCTGGTAATTGCCGCCCATCGCGGTGCGGTTGGTCTGGCCGACGATCGCCACCACCGGAACATGGTCGAGCTTCGCGTCGTAGAGGCCGTTGAGCAGATGGATCGCCCCGGGCCCGGACGTGGCCGCGCAGACCCCGACCCGGCCGGTGAATTTCGCGTAGCCGACCGCCTGGAAGGCGCTCATCTCCTCGTGGCGAGACTGGATGAACTTCGGCTTGTTGTCCGCGCGGCCCCACGCGGCCAGCAACCCGTTGATGCCGTCCCCGGGGTAGCCGAAAACCTGCTCGACGCCCCATGCCCGCAGACGCTCCAGCAGATAGTCGGAGACCTCTTGCTTAGCCATTGATGTTCCTCCTAGACAGACGGTTCGGTGAAGTGTCGCTACGTTCGCCGGCCGGCACAGCGGCCGCGCTGGACGCGGTTTGCTGCGAAGACCCGCGGCCGTGATTTTCGACCGCAGTCAGGCGTGAATGGGCGGCCAAGGCACTTCCCACTTTCGGGGCATACCCCCAATCGCCGCCGTTATTCGTGGGTCTTTCGGGCCGCGGCCACGGCGTTGCCGGGGCCGCGGTTACAACCCCTGCGGGCGTGCCGCCTGCATCGTTTGAGAAGCGGTTTGCCGGAGCAACTTTCGGACGGTCGTCTGCTCACGCGCTCTTGGGCAGCGCGGATGATTCCCCCGCGCTGTGGCCCCTGGCCACCCGCCGGATCAACATGCGGGTGGCCTTGTCCAGGATCTCCTGGGCCGCGTCGGGGTGCCGGGCGCGTTCGGCGCGCCGCGCCGCCGACGCGATCGTCAGCCCCTGCTCGTAGCCGGTCACGACGCGCGGATCCACGTAGGAGCCGCGGGCCACCGCCGGGGTGTTGCCCAGCTCCTCGGCGACCTCCTTCATCACGGCGGACTCCACCCGTTTGGCCACCCGCCGGGAAACGGCCGGGTCCGCATCGGCGAACGCCGTCGCGGCCAACACCGTCCCGTGCCAGGTGCGCAAATCCTTCACCGTGTATTCGTTGCCGACGAGCTCCTTGAACCGGGCATTGAGGTCATCGGAGCGCACATCGAGCCAGCCGGCCGAGGTGCGGCACACCAGGAGTCGCTCGGTACGGTCGGGCCGGCGCATCAACGCGCGCACCGCGCGGACCACTTCGGGGTCCTCGATCTCCACGGTCCGCCGCACGCCGCTCTTGGCGGGGAAATCGAATTCGACCGAGTCGCGGCGGACCACCACGTGTTCGCACAGCAGCGTCGCCAGCCCGTAGGATTCGTGCTCTTCGGCGTACTGCTCGCCGCCGGCGCGGAAGTAACCACGATCCAGCAGACGCAGCGCGAGCGCCAGCACCCGCTTGCGGGTCAGGCCGCTGCGGTTCAGGTCTTTCGCGATGGCCGCGCGCCAATGGGGCAACCGGGTGGACAGTTCCAGGACGCGGTCGAACTTTTCCTCGGCGCGTTCCTGCTGCCACGCGGTGTGGTAGAGGTACTGGCGGCGGCCGGCCGCGTCGACGCCGACGGCCTGGATGTGGCCGTTGGGGTGCGGCGAAATCCATACGTTCTTCCAGGCCGGCGGAATGACCAGATCCTTGATCCGCTGCAGGGTTTGGGGGTCGGTCAGCAAATCGCCGTCGGGCCCGTAATACGCGAAGCCCTTGCCACGGCGCTTGCGCGCGATGCCCGGTTTGCTGAGAACGCTGCGACGCAGCCGCATCTTATGCCTCCAGTTACGTTCGCTGACTGGACAATTACCCGCAGCGGCAGCCCTTCACACGTGCTGTCTCTTATACACATCTGA
>NZ_LATC01000020.1:0-62779 GCF_001414075.1 Mycobacterium sp. UM_11
ATGTGTATAAGAGACAGGCCGAGACTTCCAGCCAGCCAACCGTTTCGCCGATCAACGACTCCGCGTCGTCGACGCCGGCGCCCAGCACCGCCATGGCGTAGTGACCGGTCAAGCGGTCGACGATGGTGGCGCGGGCCCCGACCAGGGCGACCGCGTCGGGCAGCGATATCGTTCCGGCGACGTAGGCCGCCGCGACCTCGCCGAGGCTGTGCCCCACGGTGATTGCCGGGAGCACGCCGTGGAATCGCCATTCTTGGGCCAGGCTGACCGCGTGGGCGAACTGCGCCCCCTGGATTTCGGTGCGCGACGAGTCCCGGTCGACTTGCCCGGTCAGGTAGGGCAACGGCGACGGCAGCCCGGCGGCCAAAAACGCCCGGGCGCATCGGTCCGCCTCGGCCCGGTACGCCGGAAGCCGTTGATAGGCTTCGGCGCCCATCGATTGCCATTGGTTGCCCTGGCCGGGAAACACGAAGGCGATCCCCGGCGCGACGCCGATCGACGACCGGGTGACCAGCGGGTGCTCCGCGCCACGGGCCAGCGCGGCCAGCCCGGCGACGAGCTCGGCGCGGTCGGCCGCTCGAACCACCGCGCGGTGCCGTCGCACCCGCCGCAGCCGCAGCAGGCTGGACGCCACCGCCGCGACATCCGCATCGGCGCCCGCGGAGTCCAGATGGTCCAGGATCGCCCGGGCGTCCTGACCGATCAGCTCCTCGGCGTGCGCGGACAGCAGCACGGGCACGCGAGCGTCGGGCAGGGTGGACGTCAGCATCACGCGACCTCGGGCAGGGAGACGATCACGTGGGCGTTGGTACCGGCGATGCCGAATGCCGACGTCGCCGCGATCCGCTGCCCACCGAACGCGGGCCACGGGGTCAGGTCCTTCGCCAGGCGCAGACCCTGGCTCTCCCAGTCGATTTCGGGACTCGGGTCCGCGGCGTGCAGGGTCGGCGGGATCGCCCCGTGCTCCGCGGAGACCAGCACCTTGGCCAGCCCGAGCGCCCCGCTGGCGGCCAAGGCGTGCCCCACGTTGGATTTCACCGAGCCCAGCAGCGCGCCGCCGCCGGGCGCCGTGTCGCCGTACGTTTGCGCCAGCGATCGCAGTTCCGTGCGGTCGCCGAGGCGGGTACCGGTGCCGTGGCCCTCGAGCATGCCGACGTCTTCGGGCCGAATCGCGGCCTGCGCCATTGCACGCCGGAACAGGCGGACCTGCGCGTCACCGCTGGGGGCGCTGAGCCCGGCGCTGCGGCCGTCCTGGTTGACGGCGGTGGCGCGGACCTCGGCGACGACCTGCCGGCCGGCGCGCAGCGCGGCCGATTTGCGTTGCAGCACAAACATCGCCGCCCCCTCGGCCCACACCGTGCCGCTGGCCTGGGCGCTGTAGGGGCGGCAGTGGCCGTCGTCGGAGAGGGCGTGTTGCTTGGAGAACTCGACGAAGAATCCCGGCGAGCCGAGCACGTTGACGCCGCCGGCCAGCGCGAGGTCGCAGTCGCCGTTCTGCACCGACCGCACGGCGACGTGGAATGCCGCCAACGCGGACGCGCACGACGAATCCACCGTCAGCGCCGGTCCGGCCAGCCCCAGCGTGTAGGCGACCCGGCCGGAGATCACGCTCAGCGCGGTCCCGGCGAGCAGGTGGCCGCTGTGCTCGGAGAAGCGGGCCATCTGCGGCCCGTATCCGGTGGCCGAGGCGCCGACGAAGCAGCCCGCGTCGTGCCCGGCCAGGTCGTCGGGGTTGATGCCGCTGTTTTCCAGCGCGCGCCAGGACACCCGAAGCACGACGCGCTGCTGGGGGTCCATGGCGACAGCCTCGCGCGGCGAGATGCCGAAGAACTCGGGGTCGAATGTCGTTGCACCCGAGAGAAATCCACCGCGGTCATGGATTTCCTTGAAGCCGCTGCGCCGCGACCCGGCGAGCAGCTCGCGGACCTGCCAACCACGGTCGGTGGGGAACGGGCCGAGGGCCTCTCCGCCCTGCGACAACAGCTCCCAGTACCCCTCGGCGGTGTCGATGCCGCCGGGCGCTTCGACGGCCATGCCGACGATCACCACCGGGTCGGCGTCGTAAGGCCGCTCAGACATCGGCGTTCACCCGTTCCGCGACGGCATCCAGGTGCTCGTCGAGATAGAAGTGTCCGCCGTCGTACAGGAACAGCTCGAAGGCGCCAGCCGTGTGGTTCTCCCACAGCCGCAACGCTTCCGGATCGACGCGGTGGTCGTCGCGCGCCCCCAGCACGCGGATGTCGGCGCTGATGCGCACGCCGGGGGCGCACTCGTAGCGGTTGACCGCCTGGTAGTCGGCACGCACCGCGGTGGTCAGCAGCTCGGCGAACTCTTCGTCGGCGAGCAGGTCGGGATCGGTGCCGCCGAGATCGGCGATGTCGGCGAGCAATCCGTCGTCGGTGGTGGGCAACGCCGGCATCGCGGCGACGGCCGACGGCGCCGGGCCGGCCGACACCCACAGGCGCTGCACGGGGATGTCGTGGGATTCGGCGATCCTGGCGAACTCGAACGCCACGACGGCCCCCATGCTGTGCCCGAACAGCCTGAGCGGCGCGACGCTATTCCACGGGCCCGCGTCGAACAGGCCCTGCGCCAGGTCGTGCACGGTGTCGGGGGCGGGGTGGCTCAGCCGGTCCGCGCGCTGCGGGTACTGCACGATGTAGGTGTCACCGCCTGCGGCCAGGGCGGTCGCCAGCGCCCGGTACCCCGCCGCGGCGGCTCCCGCGTGCGGAAACACGACGGTGGCGCCGGCGCGCCGACTCGCGGTCGGGGCGGGGGCACGCTTGATCCACGGCGCGAATTCGGTCGGCCTGCTCAGCAGCGGTTCGGAAGTCATTGCGCCGTCCCGGGTTTCCCAGTCTGATGCGCCGCCGACAGCACCGCGTCGGCATCCAGGTGGATGACTTCCAGGTACAGCTCGGCCACCTGATCCAGCCGTGCCGCGTCCCGCTCGCGCCCGGTGAGCAATTCGGCAAGGGCCGCAACGGTTCTGCTGGCGAAGATGTCGGCGACCATGATGTTCGGGGTGTCCAGCCAGGTCCGGATCCGGCCCACGGCCTGGGTGGCCAGCACCGAATCCCCGCCCAGCGCGAAGAAGTCGTCGTCGCGCCCGACTTGATCCGCGCCGAGCAGATCGCCGAGGAGCGCGGCGAGGGCCGATTCCAGCGGCGTCGACGGGGCCCGGAAGCCGGTCCGCTCGGACAGCGAGACCGCGGCGCCCAGCTCGCGGGCGACTGCGCGACGGTCGATCTTTCCGGCGCTGGTGAACGGGATGCGCTCCAGGAGCGCGAAGTGTCGCGGAATCATGTGCGCCGGAACGAGTTCGGCCATCGACGCACGGAGAAGCTCGGCGGTCGGCGCCGCAGCGCCTGAGCTCTCCGGGCAGACCGCGGCCGCCAGGACCTCCGACCCGCCGGATCCGGGGACCAGGGCGGCCACCGCAATCGCAACCCCCGGCAGCCGCCGCATCGCGGCCTCGATCTCGCCGAGCTCGACGCGATATCCGCTGATCTTGACCCGGTGGTCCGCGCGCCCGACGAACTCGAGGGTGCCGTCGGGCCAATACCTGGCCAAATCGCCGGTGCGGTACCACGTTCGTCCCGCGTGCTCGACGAAGCGCTCCGCGGTGAGGTCGGGGCGTCCGCGGTAGCCCCGCGCGATGCCGCGACCGGACACCCACAGCTCGCCGGCGACCCAGTCGGGGCAGTCGTCGCCCGCGTCGTTGACCACGCGGCAGGCGTTGTTGTCCAGCGGCACGCCGTAGGGCAGGGCGGTCCAGTCGGGCGGCAACGCGTTCGGGTCGCCGACCTCGAAAATCGTGTTGTGAACCGGGGTTTCGGTTGCACCGCCCAGGCCGGCGAAGCGAACGTCAGGCGCCTCGGCCCGCAGCCGGCGCGCCAACTCGGGGCGGACCCAGTCCCCGCCGGTCGGGATCACCCGCACCGACGACAGCCGTCCGCGGCCGACCTCGATCAGCATTTCCAGCCAGCCCGGCATGAAGTGCAGCACGGTGACCCGGTGGGCGTCGATCAGCCGGGCCCACGCGTCGGGGTCGCGGCGCTGCGCCTCGTCGACCACCACGATCGACCCGCCCGTCCGCAGGGTCACGAAGATGTCCATCACCGAGATGTCGCCTTCGAGGGTGGACAGGGCCAGGCACCGGTCCGCGGGGCCGATCTCGAAGTGCCGGGCGATGAACTCCACGGTGTTCATCGCGGCGTCGTGCGTCACCTCCACGCCCTTGGGCTCGCCGGTCGAGCCGGAGGTGAACAATACGTAGGCCAGCTGACCGGGATCGATTCTGCCCGAGTCGATGTCGGCCGGCTCACCGCGCAGCACGTCGGCCAGCGTCAGCTCCGGCACGGGCGGCGACAGCCGCTGCCCGCCGCACACCAGGGCCACCCGCACCGCGCCGGTTTCGATGATGCGCTCCGCGCGGTCGCGCGGCTGGTCGGCGCCGATGGGCAGGTACACCGCGCCGATGCTGAGGATGCCCAACAGCGCGGGCACCTGCTCGGCCGTCTTGGGCCCCATCACCGCGACCGTGTCGCCGGCGCCGACGCCGGCCGCGCGCAACGCGCCGGCCACCGCCCGCGCCTGGTCGCGCAGCTGGGCGTAGCTGAGGTCACCGGAACTGGCGAATATTGCCGGCGCGTCGGGCCGCTGCTCGGCTTGCCGGAAGAACCCGTCGTGCAACGCTTCTCCGCTGGGCTCGGCGGTGCGGCCGTTGACCGCGTCGCGCACCGCGCGCTGCGCGTCCGGCAACGGCGACGGCCCGCGGGCGTCCCAGCTGTCGTCGGCGGAGGCCAGCCGAACCAGTTCGTCGATGTGGTAGCCGAACATCGCGTCGATGACGCCCGCGGCGAAGATGCCCTCGCGCACATCCCAATTCACCAGCACGCCGCCGTCGAACTCGGTGACCTGAGCGTCGAGCAACACCTGCGGGCCCTGGGAGATGATCCACGCGGGCGCGCCGAATTGGGTGGTGACATCGCGGCTGAACAGGTCGCCGAGCCCCAGCGCACTGGTGAAGACCACCGGCGCCAGCACCTGCGCGCCCCGATGACGGCCGAGGTCCCGCAGCACGGACAACCCGGGATAGGCGGAGTGGGCGGCGGCGGTCCGCATCGCGTCCTGCACGGCCCGCGCCCGCTCTGCCGCGGTCCGCGTGCCGGTGAGGTCGACGTCGAGCAGCAGCGAGGAGGTGAAGTCGCCGACCAACGAGTCGACGTCGGGGTGCAGCGGCTGGCGCCCGAACAGCGGCACGTTCAACAAGGAGCGCGAGGTGGTCGACCAGCGCGCCAGGGCATTGGCGAACGACGCGGCCAATGTCATCGCCGGGGTCAGCCCGCGGGCCTGGGCGCGCGAAAACAGGGCGTCCCGGGTCTGCGGGTCGAGCCAGTGCCAGAGCCGGGTGCTGCGCCGCGAGCGCCGGTCGCCGGTGACGGGCAGGGCCGGCGGGTCCGGCAGCTGCGGGATGCGCTGCGCCCACCACTGTCGGGCGGCGTCGCGGGCCGGTTGCGACCGGGCCTCCTCCGCCTCCACGGCCCGGCGATACTGCGGATAGGTGTAGCTCAGTGCGGGCAGTTCGTGGCCCATGTACAGGGCGGCCAGGTCGGCCATCAGGGTGCGGTAACTCATGGCGTCGGCGGCCTGCATGTCCAAATCGACGTGCAGGCGCGAACGTTCGCCCGGGAGCAGTGTCAGGGCCAGCTCGAACACCGCGCCGTCGAGCTGCTGATGCGACTTGGCGTCGCGAATGGCGGCCAGCCGCTCGTCGACCCCGTCGCCGTCCAGGCCGCGCAGGTCCTCGACCGCCACCGGGAATCGGCCGCCGGGCGCCGCGATGGATTGGGTGCCGTCGGGCAGGAACTGCACGCGCAGCATCGGGTGGCGCCGGGCCAGCGCCGTGGCCGCCGCGCGCAGCCGTTCGGGGTCGATCGGGCCGCCGTCGAACTCGACGTAAAGGTGCCCGGCCACCCCGCCGAGCGGCTGGTTGTCCTGGCGGCCGACCCACATGGCGTGCTGCATCGGCGCCAGCGGGAAGGGCTCTCCCGGGGTGTCCGCCGCCGGGGCTTGGTGCTCGGCGAAGTGGGCCGGCGCATCCGCGCAAACCAGCTCTGACCAGGCCTCGATCGTCGGGGTGGCGGCCAGCGTGGCGAAATCGACGGCGATTCCCCGGCGGCGCCAGCGGCCCGCGAGGGTCATCATCCGGATGGAATCCAGGCCCTGGGCGATGAGATCGGTACCGGGGTGAACGTCGTCGACGCCGAGGCCGAGCAGGTCGGCCACCTCTGCCCGGATGCCTTCCGAGCGCGCCGAGGCACGCACCACGAAACCCTCCCTGGATTAGCAAAGGCTGCCCTAAGTTTTTGGTTACCCTATCCTTACTCCCGGATCGCCGCCACTACGCCCCCCGCCTGAGGACCCGATGACCGCCAACACCCGGCAGCCGCCCCTCAACGGGGCCCTCCAGGGGTTCGTGCCGTTCCCCGCCGATCGGGCCGCCGCCTACCGCGCGGCGGGGTATTGGGCGGGACGCACCCTGGACACCATCCTGAGCGACGCGACCCGGCGCTGGCCCGATCGGACGGCCGTGCTCGACGCCGTGGGCGGCGCGCGCTTGAGTTATGCCGAGCTGGACGAGCGCGCCGACCGGGCCGCCGCGGGACTGCGCGGGCTGGGCATCGCGCCGGGTGACCGCGTGCTGTTGCAATTGCCGAACGGTTGCCAGTTCGCGGTGGCGCTCTTCGGGTTGCTGCGGGCGGGCGCCATCCCGGTGATGTGCCTGCCCGGCCACCGCGCGGCCGAATTGGGACACTTTGCCGCCGTCAGCGAGGCCACGGGCTTGGTGATCGCCCATGCGGCAACCGGTTTCGACTACCGCGCCATGGCGGCCGAACTCGTCAAGCTCCACGCGGCGCTCGAGCACGTGATCGTCGACGGCGACCCGGGCCCGTTCACCTCGTGGGCCGAACTTTGCGACCGGGCCGCCGCCGCGCCCGCGACGCCGCCGCGGGATCCGCAATCTCCTGCCTTACTTCTGGTTTCGGGCGGCACCACGGGGACTCCCAAACTGATCCCCCGCACCCACGACGACTACGTGTTCAACGCGACCGCCAGCGCGCGGGTGTGCGGGCTCACCGAGGACGACGTCTACCTGGTGATGCTGTCGGCCGGACACAACTTCCCACTGGCCTGCCCCGGCCTGCTCGGCGCGATGACGGTGGGCGCCGCCACCGTATTCGCCACCGACCCCAGCCCCGAGGCCGCGTTCGCCGCGATCGAGCGTCACGGCGTCACGGTCACCGCCCTGGTGCCGGCCCTGGCCAAACTGTGGGCGCAAGCCTGCGAGTGGGAGCCGGTGACTCCGAAGTCCCTGCGGCTCTTGCAAGTTGGCGGGGCGAAGCTCGATCCCGACGATGCCCGCCTGGTCCGCACCGCGCTGACCCCGGGGCTGCAGCAGGTGTTCGGGATGGCGGAGGGCCTGCTGAACTACACCCGGCCAGGTGATCCGCCCGAGCTCGTCGATCACACCCAGGGCCGGCCGTTGTGCGAGGCCGACGAGTTGCGCGTCGTCGACGCCGACGGCGCACCGGTGTCTGTCGGCGAGGAGGGCGAACTGCTGGTGCGCGGCCCGTACACGCTCAACGGCTACTACCGCGCCGAGCGCGACAACGAACGCTGCTTCGACCCCGACGGCTTCTTCCGCAGCGGTGACCTGATCCGGCTCCGGCCGGACGGGTATCTGACGGTCACCGGACGTGTCAAGGACGTGATCTGCCGCGGCGGTGAGACCGTCTCCGCGGCCGACCTCGAGGAACAGATCCTGCGCCACCCGTCGATCTCCTCCGCTGCCGCGGTGCCACTGCCGGACCCCTACCTCGACGAAAAAATCTGTGCGGCGGTGGTTTTCAGCGGGCCGGCGGTGACCCTGGCCGAGCTGAATGCCCACCTCGACCGGTGCGGGGTGGCCGCGCACGCCCGGCCCGACGTGCTGGTGGCGATGACGACACTGCCGACCACGCCGATCGGCAAGGTCGACAAGAAGGCGATCGCCAGGCACGTCGGCGCGGCGTCGGCAAAATAGGCCGGCGGCGGCAGGCCGAAGTCCCCTCCGGGAGACTCACACCAAGAATCGCAACGGTGTGAGTCATGGCCTGCCAGCGGAGGATCAACCGCTCCGGCAAAGGCCATTCGGGCTTCGGCGCTGGGACGATTACTTCCGAGTTAACCGTGCGTACCAATTCGGCCATTTTGCATTGTGGGCTACCTCACATCCCCTACGATGGCATTCTGCATCGGTCTTGGGAAGACTGTGATGCTCGAGGGGGGATCCCATGCGCGCCTTTGACGCAGCTTATGCCGACACGCTCGCTCAGCCTGCGAGCATAACCCCTTCGGCGCTAATGTCATTCAGCAATTCATGCGCGGTCGCGGTAAAGGTCACGAAATGGCATCACCGGTTGGCGGACGAAAGGTAGCGCATGTTCCTGGGGACGGTTGATGATTGGACAGCCGAGGGCACCGTCGTTTCCTGGTACCCGACCGCCACCACCCACGCGCGTGCAGCGGAAGCGCAATATCATCCGGCCCCAGTGAGTTACCAGCAGTCGCAGCATCTTCGCTATTACCGGCGCCAGGTCAGCCTCGGCCGCGACATTCCCCGGTTATGCATCGGGGCGTGGGAAATCCGCGGTGTCTGCGATATCGACGCGATGACGCACGCCGTGAATAGTCATGTGCGGCGCCATGATACGTACCACGACCGGTTCGACTTCGACGACAACGACGAAATTCGCCGTTACGTTATCGCCGATCCGGCGGAGATCACCCTGGCGCCAGCGGATCTCGGACGGATGGCCCCGGTCCAGATCCGCAAACTGATTCTCGATACCCCGGATCCGCTGCAGTGGGACTGCTTCAGCTTCGGAATCGTTCAGGGCGAAGACCGATTCACCATGGTTATCGCGGTCGATCACCTGCGTGCCGACGGCATGTCGGCCGGGGTGATTTTTCTCGACATTCAGACGGCGTACTTCACCGCGGTGCAGAAGGCGCAGGTCGCGCTGCCACCCGCGGCCAGCCACCGGGAGTACAGCGCGAAGCAGCGTGCATACACCGCGGGGCTGAACGAGGCCTCGCCGGAGATCCAGACCTGGCGAAGCTTCCTCGCGGCGAACCGCGGTGCGCTGCCGCGGTTTCCCCTCGAGCTGGGGCATGCCGCCGCCGATACGCCGGGCGCCATCGAGGTCTTCGACCTGATCGATGACGACCAGGGCCGGCGTTTCGAGGCGGCGTGCCGGGCCGCGGGGGCGCGCTTCAGCGGCGGTGTGTTCGCCTGCGCCGCGCTGGCCGAGCATCGGTTGACCGGCGCGCCGGTGTATTTCGGACTCACCCCGTTCGAGAATCGCCGAGACCACGCCCACGCGACCGCCGTCGGGTGGCTGGCCAGCTTCGTCCCGCTGACGATCCCCACTGCGGGCGCGTCATTCGACGAGGTGGTCGGCGCCGCCCAGGCGTCCTTCGACGCGAACACGGCCCTCGGCGCGGTGCCGTACTACCACCTGCTCGAGGTGCCCGACAAAGAACCGATCGAGATTCCGGACCGTCCCGTTCCGATGCTGTCCTACATCGACATTCGCAAGCTGCCGTTCGCCGACAACTTCGACGGCCTGCGGGCCGGCATCTGGGGCGACAACCGCCTGTCGGAGACGGTGTGCATGTGGGTCAATCGCATGCACGACAAGACGCAGCTGGTGGTCGCCTACCCGGGCACCGACATCGCCCGCGAGTCCGTCCGGCGCTACGTCGAGACGATGCGCGCCGAGTTCACCCGGGTTGCCGACGGTCCGTGATGCCCGAGGCATTCCCGTTCGCCCGCAGGACGTCTCGGTACACATCCCATCGGCAGCCCCGCGAGGCACGGCACCGGTGACGAGGCTGGCCCTGCTGGACCAGGCCGCCTTCTTGCGGCTGCGCGCCACCGGCCAGGGCAGCGCGGCCCAATGCACCTGGATCTACGACCGCGCCGTGAACCTCGACCAATTGCGGGACTTCAACGGCAATCTCGGCGCCGGCTTGCTCGGACGCCGGATCGAACGCTCCCCCTTGCCGTTCGGCCGTCACCGCTGGGTGCGCGACGGCGGCTCACCCGACATCGCGCTCGAGCCGCGACGGCCACGCTCGGGTATCGGCGCGTGGGTCGAGAGGCGTGCGCGCGTGCCCGTCGATCCGGAGTACGGCCCGTCCTTCCACCTGGGCGTCCTGCCGTTGGATGACGGGGGTGCGGCGGTCACGCTGGTGGCGTCGCACTGCGTCGTTGATGGGCTCGGGCTGATCACCGCGATTACCGAGGCAGTCGACCGGCGTACCCGTAATCCCGGCTATTCCCAGGCGAATTCACGCAACCGTTGGCGGGCGATCCTGGTCGACCTGGCCGACGCCGCCATCGCCCTGCCGGCGGTGATCCGCGCGCTGTTCGCCACCCTGGCGATGTTGATCGGGTCCGCTTCCAATCCCAAGCCGGCGGCCCGCCCGCCCGATGCGCCGGTCGATGATGCCCCGATCGCGCTGCCGTCGGCGACGATTCAGACCGACGCCGCGGCGTGGGAAGCGCGTGCGCGCAGCCTCAACGGAAGCAGCAACACGCTTTTCGTCGCGTTCGCGGCCCGTCTCGCGCACCGCATCGGCCGGGTGCTCCCCGGCGGCGACTCGGTGACGGTCGTGCTTCCCGTCAGCGACCGCGCCGCCACCGACGACGACCGGGCCAACGCGCTGACCTCGATCACGTTGACCGTCGACGGCGGCGCGGTGCAGGGCGACCTGAGCGGCGTGCGCGCGGATGTCAAGCGCGAGCTGACATCCCTGGCGACACGACCCAATCCGATGCTGGCCGGCCTGCCGCTCATCCCGTTCACCCCGCGCTGGCTGGTCCGGCGCCTCGAAGGCGTCGCGATGTCGAGCGACCAACTCCCGGTCGGCTGCTCCAACCTCGGCGATCTCGATGCCGCCCTGGGACGTATCGATGGCGCGGATGCGAGTGAGGTCTGCATCCGGCTGGTCGATCAGGGCGTCACCCGGGGCCGCGTCGAGCAAGGCCACGGCCAATTGTTCTGCAGCACGGGCACGATCAACGGCAGCCGGTTCCTCAATGTCATCGCCTACCAGAGCGGCGCCGACAACACCGCCGCGGCCACGCGCGAACTGGCGTGTCACGCGCTCGCCGACCTGCAGCTGTCCGCCACATCGGTGTACGAGGGCCGGATCTGATCGTGGACCTCGGCGTCGGGGCGAACGAACGGCCACACCGCGCGTTGTACGTCTGGGGCACCGCCGCCATCGCGGCCTGGACGGCCGTCGTCCTGTGGTGCGCCGTCAAAATCGTTCCCCTGGACGTGTACTGGATGTCTTATTACGCCGCCGACTACGCGCACGGCTTCGTGCGCCGCGGGCTCGCCGGTGAACTGGTGCGGTTGGTCCCGGGAGACTACTTCTCGGTCGCCCTGGGTCTGCGGTGGTTCTCCACCGCCGCCTTCTTGGGCGGCCTGGCGACGGTGGCGGGCGTGCTGCTTTTCGGCCGCGTTCGGTCCGAGCGCAGGCTGATGGTCGCGCTGCTGATTCCGTTGCTGCCCTTCGGTGTGCCGTTCGCGGCGTATTCGGCCCGGCCGGACCTGTTCGGCGGGGCGGCGCTGGCGCTGTTCTCCTCGGCGCTGGTGTGCACCCGTTCCCGCGCTGGCGCGATGGCGTGGTGCGCGGCCTACGGCGGCGCGATCGCGGCGTTGACGCTCGTGCACGAGGCGATAGGGCTGGAGTTCGCGTTGGGGGCCGTGCTGGCCATCATCGTCCTGGGCGGTGCGCTCGACGGGTCGACGGGCATCGGGACGCTCCTGGCGGTGCTGCCGGGCGTCCTCACCACCGCCGCGGTGGCGACTTTCGGGCGCCACGACGTCGCCGCTCAACTGTGTGCGTCGGTACCGCATCAGTCGATGCCCAACCCGTTCGCCACGGTCACATCGCCAGAAACCTTGCTGCGCTATGTGATCGACGGGCAATCTCGGCAAACCGATTATCACGACTGGGTGTGCCGCAACGTGATGCCCAACTTCGACAACGGGATCGCCGATGCCATCCGAAGCGTCGGGCACGTCGGAGCGGTGGGGCTGGCCATGTCCCTGGCTTTCGGTGCCGCCGCACTCGCGTTGACGATGTGGGGGCTCGGCACTGTTTCGGGGGTGCCGCTGCGGGCGTTCGTCGAGGCGCTGAGGGGCCGATGGCCGTGGGTCATCGGCGGCCTGCTGTTGGTCGCCCCGGTCTTCCTGACCGGCTATGACTGGACCCGCTGGCTGATCATTCTGGCGTTCGACGTCGGGGTGGTCTTCATCCTCTTCGCGGCGCGCAGGCCGGAGACCGACCAGCGTCCGACGCCAAAAGCGTTGCGGTCCTTCGCCCTTCTCGCCATCGCCCTCGCGTTGATTCCGGTGGGCGCGGTCCCCGGCTTCGGCGGTCCGCGGATGGTCTAGCCGGCTCACACAGCGGACCGACTGGACACCCAACAAAGCTGCCATTGACTAATGTCACCATTTGGTATTGACTGCGTTCCATGGCGGACGGTGTTCCGGCCCGCGGGTCATTGCGGTCCCGCGGCGCGGCTGCGGTAAGTGCTTACACCCTGCGGCCCGTCACCGGCCTGCTACCGCCCGAGCGGGCGTGGGGTCTGTGGCTGTCGCGCCAAATCGTCGCCCGGATCATGGGCACCTTCGGGCCATCACTGGCGGGCACCCGAGTCGAACACGTCGACACCAGGCTGCCCGACGGTCGCCGCGTCAAGGGCGAATGGGTGTACGGACCGCGTACGCCGACAAGCGAAACCGGGCGTTCGTCCACCTCCGCGGGGGCCATCTATTACGTGCACGGCAGCGGCTACGCCGTCTGCTCCCCCAAGACGCACCGCCGCCTGACGTCCTGGCTGTCGTCGCTGACCGGTCTGCCGGTGTTCAGCATCGATTACAGGCTCGCACCGCGGCATCGCTTCCCCACCGCGGCCGGCGACGTGCGGTCGGGCTGGGAGTGGCTGGTGGAATCGTGCGACGTGCCGCCGAAACAGATTGTCATTGCCGCGGATTCGGCGGGCGGCCACCTGGCCGTCGACATGCTGCTGCAACCCGAGGTAGCGGTGAACCACCCCGCCGCGCTGACGCTATTCTCCCCGTTGTACGACATCACCTTCGGGCTCTGCCTCGCCCGTGAACGGAAGCGCCGGGATCCCGCCATCCGGGCGACCGACGCGGCCCGCCTGGTCGGCATGTATCACGCCGGCGTCAATCCCGCGCATCACCGCCTGACCCTGAACGTCGCCGGCGGACCGCCGCTTCCGCCGACGTTGATCCAGGCCGGCGGCGCGGAGATGCTCCAGGACGACGCGCGCCACCTCGCCGCCGACATCCAAACCGCCGGCGGCCGATGCGAACTGCAGATCTGGCCGCACCAGGTGCACGTCTTTCAGGCGCTGCCCCGGATGACGCCCGAAGCCGCCGCGGCCATGGGCTACGTCGCGCGCTTCGTCACCCACGCCCTGCAGGATGCGCGCGCGATAACGGAGGTGCGCTGAGAAATGCTGGACAGACTGCTGGGCAGGCGCAAGGCGAGCCGCGGCGCGTCGGCGGTGGTGACCGGCGCGGGCAGCGGCATCGGGGCGGCCTTCGCCATCGAGCTCGGCCGCCGCGGTGGCACGGTCGTCTGCAGCGACATCGACGAGGCCGCCGCCCACCGGACGGTCGACGCGATCACCGAAGCGGGCGCCAAGGCCACCGCCAAGCGTTGTGACGTCTCGCAATTCGGCGACGTCCAGGCGCTGGCCAAGCAGTCCATCGCCTGGTTTTCCGGGCCGCCCACGCTGGTGATCAACAACGCCGGCGTCGGCGCCGGTGGCGCGGCCATCGGCGATACGCCCTTGGACGATTGGGCGTGGACCCTGGGAATCAACCTCTGGGGGCCCATTCACGGCTGCCACGTCTTCGCGCCGATCCTGCGGGAGCCGTCACCCGCCCCCCCGCGGCATCATCAACGTGGCGTCGGCGGCGGCGTTCGGCGCGGCGCCGGGAATGGCCGCCTACAACGTCAGCAAGGCCGGCGTGCTGTCACTCTCGGAGACCCTGGCCGCCGAGCTGGCCGGCACCGGCGTCAAAGTCACAGTGCTGTGCCCGACCTTCGTCAAGACCAACATCGTCGAGTCCGGCCGCATCAGCGAAGAATCCGGCGAGCTGGCCAACAAGCTGATGCGCTGGACCGGTTTCTCGGCGGACAAGGTCGCGCGGATCTGCCTGGACGCACACGACCGTGGCGAGCTGTACTGCATGCCACAACTCGACGCCAAGATCGGCTGGAACATCAAACGCCTGGCGCCACAAGCCTATACGCGAGCGGTCGGCCTGGCGTCGCGCATCAACCTGCCCTGATCAAGCAAAGGATCTCCCGATGGCCATCGACATGGAAGCCATGCTCGCCAAGATCAAGGATCGCCAATGGGCGCTCGCCGACATCGATTGGGACGCGCCCGGCGCCGATACCATCCGGCCCGAATTCCGGCCCAAGCTCAAGGCGTTCATGGCCGACCTGTGCTGGATCGAGAACGTGGGCGCCCGGGGATTCGCGGCGCTGGCCAAGAAGGCGCCCAATCCCACGCTGGCGGAGATCTACCGGTACTTCCACGCCGAGGAGCAGCGTCACGCCAATGCCGAGATGGCGCTGATGAAGCGTTGGGGCATGCTCGACGACGGCGAGGTTCCCAAGCCGAACGTCAACATCCGGCTGGCCATCCAGTGGCTCGACGCCTACTCCGACGACATGCCGTTGTCGGTGCTGGGCACCGTCATCCCCATGCTCGAGGTCGCCCTCGACGGCGCGTTGCTGAAGTTTCTGCTCGACACCGTCGAAGACCCGGTCTGCCACCAGGTGTTCGAAAAGATCAACAACGACGAATCCCGGCACATCGCGGTCGATTTCGCCGTCCTCGACATGATCGGCCACGCCAGGGCCCGCAAGCTGGCCATCGAGTTCGTCGGCACGGTCGCCTCGCCCGGCGTGATCGTCGGCACCCTGATGTACATCCCCCTGCTCAACCGGGTGCGCAACGAGATGGCGGGCATGGGCATGGAACCCGAGCGCCTCTACAACGCGGTCAAACGCTTCAAGCAGCTCGGGGAGCGGGGCGAGCGGACGGCGCGGGTACCCGCCTACCAACTGCTCAAGCGGCACGCGGCGATGGTCGTCAACCCGGGCCACCCCTACCATCTGCTGGCGAACTCCATGGTCTGGCTGTCCGACCGATATCCCAAACCCTTGCTCAAGCCGGTGCCCAGCTGGTTCAAAGAACTCACCTACCGGCCGGCGGCGTGACCGTGGCCGACGACCGCACCCATGCGGTGCTCATCATCGGCGCCGGCTTCACCGGTCTGGGCGCGGCCATCCGATTGGCCGACGCCGGGGTCGATGACATCGTGATCCTGGAACGCGGCGACCGGGTCGGCGGAACATGGCGCGACACAACGTATCCCGGCGCCAGCTGTGACGTCCCCTCGCTGCTCTACTCGTACTCCTTCGTCAGGAACCCCAGCTGGTCGCGGACGTACTCCCCAGCCTCGGAGATCTGCCGCCACCTCGAAGACATGGCCACCAGGTTCGACATCCGCCGACACATCCGATTCGGCCACCAGGTCAACGGATTGGCCTTCGACGAGGAGAACGGCGTCTGGACCGCAACCACCAACCGACGCAAGCGATTCCACGCGCGCGCCGTCGTGTTGGCCTCCGGACCGCTGTCGGACGTCAGCTTCCCCGACATCCGCGGCCTGGACAGCTACCGGGGTCACAAGATCCACAGCGCCCGCTGGGACCACGACTACGACTTCGCGGGCAAGCGGGTCGCCGTCGTCGGCACCGGTGCCAGCGCGATCCAGATCATCCCCGAGTTGGTGAAGCAGGCCGGATTCGTCAAGGTGTTTCAACGCACCCCGTGCTGGGTGCTGCCGCGGCTCGACGTGGCCACCCCGCCGGCGGTGCAAAGCCTGTTCGCCAAAGTCCCCGCCGCCCAAGAACTTGCGCGGCAGGCCCTGTTCTGGGGCCACGAGGCCAGCGCCACGGCGCTGGTGTGGGACACGCCGCTGACGTCGCTGGCCGCCCGGCTGGGACGGGCGCACCTGCGCGCCCAGGTGAAGGACCCGTGGCTGCGCCGCCAGCTGACCCCGGATTTCCGGCCCGGGTGCAAACGCATGCTGGTCTCCAGCGACTACTACCCCGCCCTGCAGCGCGAGAACTGCAAGCTCATCGACTGGCCGATCGCCGCCGTCAGCCCGGTCGGGATCCGCACCAGCGACGGCATCGAGCACCACCTCGACTGCATCGTGTTCGCCACCGGCTACGACGTCCATCTGACCGGACCGCCTTTTGCGGTCACCGGGCTCGGCGGCCGGTCGCTGGCCGACGAATGGGCCGGCGGCGCACAGGCATACAAGAGCATCAATGTGCACGGCTATCCCAATCTGTTCGTGATGACCGGACCCAATTCGGGGCCGGGACACAACTCGCTGCTGGTCTACATCGAGGGCCAGCTGGACTACGCCGTGCGCGGCATCACCGCCATCCTCGACCGGGACCTGCGCTACCTCGATGTGCGCGAAGAGGTCCAGCGTCGTCACAACGACGCCCTCCAACGCAGACTCACCAAGACCACGTGGATGTCCGGGTGCCGCAGTTGGTACCTCACCAAGGACGGTTACAACGGGTCGATGTACCCGGGTTTTGCGACGCAGTATCTTCGCCAGATGAGGGAATTCCGCTACCAGGATTATCAAGCGGTGCCGCGCGGCGCCCGGGCGCTCGCCGTCTCGTCGGGCTGACGCATGGCACCGGATCGCCCCGCACGACCCGAACCGGGCACGATCGCCAGCGTGCTGCACAACGTGCGGCGCGCGCCCAAGCGCGTTCGGCGCCAGTCGCGGGAATACCGGCAGGTGATCGAGACGGCGGTCTCGCAGCTTTTCGACGCGGCGGTGCGCCAGCCGCACGGCGATCCCACCTCCGGTGAATACCGGATCGACGACCTCGCCCGGCTGGCCGGCACCACCACCCGCAACATCCGGGTCTACCGCGACCGCGGACTACTGCCGCCACCACTGCGCGTCGGCCGCATCGCCTTGTTCAACGACACCCACCTCACCCGCCTGCGGCTCATCACCTCGATGCTCGACCGCGGATACAACATCGCGCACGTGCGCGAAATGCTCAGCGCGTGGGAAGAGGGCAAGAACCTGGGCGACGTGCTGGGCCTGGAAACGGCCATTGTGGGCACGTGGACCACCGAGAAGCCGGAGACCATGCCGCTCGTCGACGCGCAGCGGCTCGTCGACGACCCGGACGCGTTCGAGCGCCTGGTGACGCTGCAGGTCATCCGCGTCGACGGGGCGCGGGCCACGATCACCCGCCCCAAACTGATCGAAGCGTTCAACGAAATCCGTGGCTACGGAGTCGAATTGAAGAAGCTCGTCGACCTACACGAGCAGATCGTGCCCGAGATCGACAAGATCAGCGACTTGCTGGTGCGCGCCGGGGCCGAGCACGTGCTGGACCGCATCAAACCGGGCGAGCCTCTGCCGGCGGACGCCGAGATCGCCGAGCTGATCACGATGCTGGTGCGCTTCCGGACGCAAGCCGTGGCGACGGTCACCGCCACGCTCGCCTCGTCGATCGAGTCCAACATCGAATCACTCGTCAGCCGCATCCTCGGCGATTATCTGGAGTCGAGCTCCACGGCGTGAGTGAGCGCGGCCGGCCTCGCGTCAGTGCCCGCTCAGTGTCAACGTGCCCTTCGTCTCGAGCACCTTGCTGGCGGTGATCCGTTCGGTCTTGCGGGCCTCGCGTTCGAGGTAGCGCTGCTTCGATTCGTCGAACTTGTCCGACGCCTGCTCGAGTTCCTTGATCAACACGGCGAGGTCGTCGCGCATCCGGGCGGCCTCGCCGCTGAAGTCTTCGCGCTCGAAGATGCGCCACTTCCGCAGCACCGGCATCACCACCTCGTCGAGATGGATCCGCGGGTCGTAGACGCCGCCGACGGCGATGATGACCGCCTTGCGCCGGAATTCGGGCACCGTGAAGCCGGGCATCTTGAAATTGCGCAGGATCCGGTGCACCGACGCCATCGCCTGGTTCGGGGCGATGTCCAGGCCGGCCGCGCTGACGTCCCGGTAGAAGATCATGTGCAGGTTCTCGTCGTGCGACACCCTGGCCATCAGCGCTTCGGCGATGGGGTCCGACGAAGCCTTGCCCGTGTTGCGGTGCGAGACCCGGGTCGCCAACTCCTGGAACGAGACGTACATGACCGAGTCGAACAGGCTCTCGGCAAACATGTCACCCTGCTGGTTCTGTCCCGGGCTGAAGCCCCGGGTCATTTGCTCGAGGCGGAGCTTCTCCAGCGCCACCGGGTCGACGGCGCGGGTGACCACCAAGTAGTCGCGCAAAGCCGTACTGTGCCGGGCTTCCTCGGCCGTCCATCGGTTGACCCACTGCCCCCAGGGGCCGTCCATGCTGAAGTTCATCGCGATCTCGCGGTGATACGACGGCAAGTTGTCCTCTGTCAGCAGGTTTTGCACCATCGCCACCTGCGCGACGTCCGGCAGCCGGCTCTGCCCGGGCTCCCAATCCTGACCGTCCAGCGCGTAGAAGTTCTTGCCGTCCGACCACGGGACGTAGTCGTGCGGATTCCATTCCTTGAACATCGACAGGTGGCGGTTGAGCAGGCCCTCGACCACGGGTTCGAGCTCGTGTAGTAGCTGCAGGTTAGTCAGGTCCTTGGACACGGAGCCCTCCAGTTAAGTGTGTCTTCTCGTAACGCGCAATGTATCTGTGTCATTCGGTTACATAAAGATGACACGCCGGAAAGGCGGTGAAATAGGGCCAAAGGTCCCTACGCGTGCGGGGGTGCCGACCGAGCCTCGGTCACCCACCGAGCGGTCGAGCGAGCGCTACTGGCGCGCAACCAGATACGGCGCGAGCGTGGAGAGCTTTTCGCAGGTCTCCTCGAATTCCCGCTCGGGCGTGGACCCTTCGATGATCCCCGCCCCTGCCCGCAACCAGGTGCGGCCGTCGCGTTCGTACGCCGCCCGCAGGGTCAGCGCGGCGTCCAGGCCGCCATCGGCCGAAAACATCACGACCGCTCCGGAATACAGCCCGCGCGGACCCTCGTCGAGACGCAGGATCGCTTCCACGCCGCCGGCTTTCGGAATGCCCGACGCGGTGACCGCCGGGAAAAGCGCTTCCAGCGCGTCCATCCGGTCGTTCGACGGGCCCAGCCGCCCGCTGACCGTGGAGCCGAGGTGCTGCACGCTCCCCCGCTCCCGAACCGTCATGAAGTCGGTGACCACCGCGCTGCCGGGTTCGGCGATCTCGGCCATCTCCTGCAGCGAGCTTCGCACCGAAATCGCATGCTCGACAATCTCTTTGGAGTTCGACTCCAGGTCGTCGCGGGCCTGGCGGTCGCGCGCCGTACCGCGGCCCAGGGCCCGGGTACCCGCCAGTGGCTCGGTCACCACGATGCCGTCGTCATGGACGGCCGCGACGAGTTCCGGGCTGTAGCCCACGGCGCGAATCCCGCCCAGCCGCAACAGGAACGATCGCACCGGGGTGTTGTGCCGACGCCCCAGCCGGTAGGTGGACGGAAAGTCCAGTCCGAAGGGCACTTCCAGGGACCGGGACAGGATCACCTTGTGGTAGCGGCCCGCCGCGATCTCCCCGACAGCCGACGCCACCCGATCGCGATAGCCGGAAGGGTCGGCGATGACGTCGACGCCGCGGGCCTGGCGCAGCTCGGGCAGACCGTCGCCCAGCAGGCTCAGTATCGCGTCCCGGTGGGCGCCGGTGGTGCCCCACAGCTCGACCGCGTCCCCGGTCACAACGATGCGGGTGCGCGGCCAAAACACGCGGGCCAGCGGGGTGCGCGCCGCCAGTCGCTGCTGCAGCCCGTAGCGGTAGACGCCGAATTCGAAGGCGATCCACCCGAAGAGTTGGTCGGTTTCCAGCAGCAATATGTCGATGGCTTCGCCCAGCACGGGCCCCGGCCGCCCAGACCACCGTTGCCGCTGCACCACGCCGTCGCGGATGACGCGCAGTTCGTCGCTGTCCAGCTCGACCATCGCGCGCACGCCGCTGGCCAGCACCCATTGCCCGTTGCGCTCGTAGAGCAGGTACTCCTCGCCGACCCGGTCGGGCAGCAGCGCGGCCAGCTCTGCGGCCAGGTCGGCCGGGTGGATGTGTGCGGGAAGGGGGATGGGTGACGATGCGGAGCCGGCGGAACTCGTCTGAACGCTGACCTCGGTCACGGTTAGTAAATGTAGCCTAACCTATCTAAAAACGTGCAACCGATCTCCGGATCACGTGAAGCCAGGCCCCCGGCGGCCCTCGGGACGAGCACGGCCACCGGACTTCTCCTAAGATCATTGCCAGCCCGATCGCCCAACCCTGGAGAGTCACCGCCATGTTCGTCATCCGGCTTGCGAACGGTGAAGAGGTCCAGGGCGGTGAAAATGACGAGCTGGAAATAAATCAAGAAACGGGCGTGCTCACCGTTTCGCGTGTCGACGGTTTCGAGGAAATCACCACGCATTACTCGCCAATGGCATGGCTATCGGTTACGCACCGCAAGAAGGGCGTCGGGGTCAGGCCCTCGGTAATCACGTCGGCGCGTTGATTGCGGCGTTGACAGCAAACACACAGCACTTTCACACCAAATCCACGCCTGGCGTGAGGTAGGCGCGCGATCCTGCGGCGGCCAACCGCAGGCCGTTGACCAGTGATTTTGCCGCGCGCAGGCCGATTTCTGGCGCTACGACACACCTTTGCATTCGAGTGGCGGTTTGACCCCGCCGGGGATACGTTTTCCACGGTCGTCGGGATGTTCTGTGGTGGCTCCGCTTGCGGACGGTGCTTTTCCCTGATCACCGCACTCATCGAGGGAGGCATTGGATGCTGCAAGAGTTTTGGCACAACTTCACCCATAACCTGTTCAAGCCGCTGCTCCTGTTCTTCTACTTCGGATTCCTCATTCCGATCCTGAAGGTGCGCTTCGAATTTCCCTATGTCATTTATCAGGGCCTGACGATGTATCTGCTGCTGGCCATCGGCTGGCACGGCGGTGAGGAACTCGCCAAGATCAGCGCCGGCAGCATCGGGATGATCGTGGGCTTCATGGTGTTGGGCTTCGTGCTCAACTTCCTGATCGGCGGCCTCGCCTACCTGCTGCTGAGCTGGCTGACCTCCCTGCGAAGAGTCGACCGGGCGACGGTCGCCGGGTATTACGGGTCGGACTCGGCGGGAACGTTCGCGACATGCGTGGCCGTCCTGACCGCCGTCGGCATGGCGTTCAACGCCTACATGCCGGTGATGTTGGCCGTCATGGAGATCCCGGGGTGCCTGGTGGCGCTGTACCTGGTGGCGAGGCTTCGCCACCGCGGGATGGACGCGGCCGGAAACATGGTCGACGAGCCTGGTTACACGGCGCCGGTCAGGGTCGGCGTCGGGCCCGGCACCGCGGCGAAGCCCCCGCACGGCGGCAGCCTCGAGGCTGAGCACGAACGCGGAATCGAGCAGGAGCTCGAGTTCGCACTGGAAAAGTTGGACCACCCGGACTGGGAGCCGGACCAGAGCCCGCCCCGCCCGGCGGGCAAGAGGGCGCCGATCTTCTCCCGGGAGCTGTTCCAAGAGGTGTTCCTCAACCCCGGGCTCGTCCTCCTGATGGGCGGCATCATCATCGGCCTGGTCAGTGGGCTGCAGGGGCAGAAGGTGGTCGCCGACGACGACAAGTTCTTCGTGTTGGCGTTCCAGGGCGTGCTGTGTTTGTTCCTGCTCGAGATGGGCATGACGGCGTCCCGCAAATTGAAGGACCTGCGGACGGCCGGCCCCGGTTTCATCTTGTTCGGCCTGCTCGCGCCCAACATCTTTGCGCCCCTTGGCATCCTGGTCGCCCACACCTACGCCTCACTCACCCACGCCGATTTCAAGCCGGGAACCTACGTACTGTTCGCGGTGCTCTGCGGCGCGGCGTCCTACATCGCCGTCCCGGCGGTTCAACGGCTGGCGATTCCCGAGGCGAGCCCCACCCTGCCGTTGGCGGCGTCGCTCGGTTTGACCTTCTCCTACAACGTCACCATCGGGATCCCGCTCTACATCGAGGTCAATCGGCTGATCGCCCACTGGTTCTAGTTTCGCGGCACTCAACGATCGTCCGGCCGACGAATCACGATGGGCGACAGCCGCTTTGACTGGCCCTTCCCCGCGCTGACGCGACGGCCGACGCGGCGAGTTGTTAATTGTTCGTAAAGACGGGTTGAGTCGGCTCGCTCCAGCCCGCGAGGTTCACTAAGTTCGTGAACGCCGCGAGTCGCTTGCCGCTGCCCGCTGCGCCGGACTGCGTCGCCAGGAGGCGCCCATGCTGTACGAGTTGTGGCAAAACTTCATCCACAATCTCTTCAAGCCGCTGCTGCTGTTCTTCTATTTCGGCTTCCTCATCCCGATCCTGAAGGTGCGGTTCGAGTTCCCGTACGTGATCTATCAGGGCCTGACCATGTACCTGCTGGTGGCCATCGGCTGGCAGGGCGGGGAGGAGCTGGCCAAAGTCAAACCGGCCGACATCGACAACATCGCGGGATTCGTGGCGCTGGGCATCGCGCTGAACTTCCTGATCGGGGCGCTCACCTACGTCTTGCTGAGGTACCTGACCCGGCTCCGGCGGGTCGACCGGGCGGCCGTCGCCGGCTACTACGGGTCGGACTCGGCGGGCGCCTTCGCGACCTGCGTGGCCGTCCTGACCAGCGTCAAGATCGCCTTCGACGCCTACATGCCGGTCCTGTTGGCGTTCATGGAGATTCCCGGCTGCCTGGTGGCGCTGTATCTGGTGGCGCGGCTGCGGCACCGCGGCATGGACGAGGCCGGATTCATGCCGGACGAGGACGGCTACACGGCCCCGGCCAGGGTGGGGCCCGGCGCGGCCGCCCAGCGGGAACGCGCGGAGGGCGTCGACGACCGAGTGGAGCGTGCGATCGCCGACGAGCTGGAGTTCTCGCTCGAGAAGCAGGAGCACCCCGAGTGGAATCCGGACGCGGCTGTGCGCACGAACGCGCCCCTGATGTCGCGCGAGATCTTGCGGGAGGTGTTCCTCAATCCCGGACTGATCCTCCTCGTCGGCGGCATCGCCATCGGCTTCATCAGCGCGCTGCAGGGCCAGAAGGTGGTGCACGACCAAAACGAGCTCTTCGTCGCGGCGTTCCAGGGTGTCCTGTGCCTGTTCCTGCTCGAGATGGGCATGACGGCGTCCCGCAAGTTGCGCGACCTCAGGTTGGCCGGCACGGGGTTCATCGTCTTCGCCCTGGTGGCGCCCAACTTCTTTGCGACGCTGGGGATCGTGGCCGCGTACGCGTACGCCTACCTCACCGACACCCACTTCCAGCCGGGCACCTATGTCATCTTCGCGGTGTTATGCGGAGCGGCGTCCTACATCACGCTCCCGGCGGTGCAACGGCTGGGCATCCCCGAGGCGAGCCCGACGCTGCCGCTGGCGGCGGCGCTTGGCCTGACGTTCTCCTACACCGTCACCATCGGGATTCCGCTCTACATCGAGATCAACCGCGCAGTGTCACACTGGTTCCCGCCGGTCTGAGCGCTATCCCAGGATGGTGCGCACCACCGCGTCGGCGAGCAGCCGCCCGCGCGGGGTGAGGACGAACCGCTCGGCGTCGAGCACCAACAATCCGTCGGCGACCGCGACGCCCGCGCGTTCGCGTTCGGCAGGACTCAGCACGTCGCCCGGAAGACCTTGGCGCAGCCGGGTTTTCAACAGCACTTCTTCGGTGTGCAGCGCGTCGGCGTCCAGCCGCTCGAATCCCCCCACCGGCAAAGCGGTTTCGGACAACGCTTGCGCATAGGCGTTGGGATGCTTGACGTTCCACCATCGAATGGCCCCGATATGACCATGGGCTCCCGGGCCCGCGCCCCACCACTGGCCGCCGTCCCAGTAGCCGAGGTTGTGCCGGCACTCACCGCCGGGTCGGGCCCAGTTGGACACCTCGTACCACGTCATCCCGGCCTCCGACAGCCGGGCGTCGACCAGCTCGTAGCGGTGCGCCAACACGTCGTCGTCGGGCGCCGCCAGTTCCCCGCGGCGGACCCGGCGGGCCAGGGCGGTGCCTTCCTCGACGACCAGCGCGTACGCGGATACGTGATCGACGCCGGTGGCTATCGCCGTGTCCACCGAGCGCAGCAGGTCGGAGTCCGATTCCCCCGGAGTTCCATAGATCAGATCGAGGCTGACGTGCTCGAAGCCCGCCGCCAACGCTTCGCGGGCGGCCGCCGCCGACCGGTTCGGGGTGTGAATGCGGTCGAGGACCCCGAGCACCGTCGGGGACACCGACTGCATGCCCAGCGACACCCGCGTGTAGCCGGCCGCGCGGATGGCGTCGAAGAAGTCCGGCCAGGCCGATTCCGGGTTGGCCTCGGTGGTGATCTCGGCGTCCGGGTCCAGCGCGAAGTGTTCCCGCACCATGTCCAGCACCGACGCCACCCTCGCGCCGCCCAGCAGCGACGGCGTCCCGCCCCCGACGAACACGGTGTTCACCGTCGGCCCGGAAAGCCGCTCCGCCGCCAACTTCAATTCCGTTCGCAGCGCCGCCAGCCACGCGTCGGGGTTCACACCGCCCAACTCCGCCGGGGTATAGGTGTTGAAATCGCAATAGCCGCAACGCGTTATGCAGAACGGGACATGGATGTAGATCCCGAACGGCCGTCCGGGTACTCCCCGCAGGTCGGGCAACTCGACCGCTTGCTCGCGAAGTGCCATGCCAAATGATCCCACGGTGGGCGGGCCCGCGGCCCGGCCGGCGAGCCCGTCCCAAAACCGCGCGGCGTTTCCTGGGTTTTCTCACCGGAGCGACCAGCTTAATCCGGGAATTACGCTCACCGTGAGCGGATATTTGACCTGGTGGCATCGCCGCCCGCAGGGCATGGCACAATGGTGGCGTGACCGTCGCTCAGCCCAGCCCTCGCATTGCGCTCGTGGCGCGGCGGCACATTGATCTCAAGCGTGTTTGCAGCTGTTGCTGTCTCCCTTGATGTCGTAGACCCGCCCCACCTGTACGTCCAGCTGGCATCGGATCTGCGCCGCCGATACCACCGGTGAGCTGCGTTTCTATGCCTGCGATGTCGAGAAGGAGACCTGCTCAATGACCACAGTCCGCCCCGCCAAGCCTCGCAACGAGGGCCAGTGGGCGCTGGGGGATCGGGAGCCACTCAACCCCAACGAAGAGATGAAGCACGCCGGCGCCCCGCTCGAGGTGCGCGAACGCATCGAGAACGTCTACGCCAACCAGGGCTTCGACAGCATCGACAAGAGCGACCTGCGCGGGCGATTCCGCTGGTGGGGGCTCTACACCCAGCGCGAACAGGGCTACGACGGCACCTTCACCGGTGACGAGAACGCCGACCTGCTGGAAGCCAAGTACTTCATGATGCGGGTGCGTTGCGACGGCGGCGCGCTGTCGGCCGCCGCGCTGCGCACCGTCGGCCAGATCTCGACCGAGTTCGGCCGCGACACCGCCGACATCTCCGACCGCCAGAACGTGCAGATGCACTGGATCGAGGTCGAAAACGTCCCCGAGATCTGGCGTCGACTCACCGAGGTCGGCCTGCAGACCGCCGAGGCCTGCGGCGACTGCCCCCGCGTCATCCTGGGTTCCCCGCTGGCCGGCGAATCGCTGGACGAGGTGCTCGACCCCACCTGGGCCATCGACGAGATCGTGCGCCGCTACATCGGCAAACCGGACTTCGCCGACCTCCCACGCAAGTACAAGACCGCCATTTCGGGTCTGCAGGACGTCGCGCACGAGATCAACGACATCGCCTTCATCGGCGTCAACCATCCCGAGCACGGGCCCGGCCTGGACCTGTGGGTCGGCGGCGGCCTGTCCACCAACCCGATGCTGGCCCAGCGGGTCGGCGCCTGGGTGCCGCTGGACGAGGTGCCCGAGGTCTGGGAGGCCGTGACGTCGATCTTCCGCGACTACGGCTACCGGCGACTGCGGTCCAAGGCCCGGCTGAAGTTCCTGATCAAGGACTGGGGCATCGAGAAGTTCCGTCAGGTTCTCGAAACCGAGTACCTCAAGCGGCCGCTGATCGATGGACCGGCCCCCGAGCCGCTCAAGCATCCGATCGACCACATCGGGGTGCAGCGGCTCAAGAACGGGCTCAACGCGGTCGGGGCGGCTCCGATCGCCGGCCGGGTCTCGGGCACGATCCTGTCGGCGGTGGCCGACCTGATGGACGGGGCCGGTTCGGACCGCGTCCGGTTCACCCCGTACCAGAAGCTGGTCATCCTCGACATCCCCGACGACAAACTCGACGATGTGCTCGCCGGGCTGGAGGCGCTCGGGCTGCAGACCAGGCCCTCGGCTTGGCGGCGAAACCTGATGGCCTGCACGGGGATCGAATACTGCAAGTTGTCCTTCGCCGAAACGCGGGGCAAGGCGCAGGTCCTGGTGCCCGAACTGGAGCGCCGGCTCGAGGACATCAACGCCGAGCTCGACGTGCCGATCACGGTCAACATCAACGGTTGTCCGAACTCTTGCGCGCGAATACAAGTGGCGGACATCGGCTTCAAGGGTCAAATGGTCGACGACGGCCATGGGGGCTCGGTCGAGGGCTTCCAGGTGCACCTGGGTGGCAGCCTCGGGCTGGACAGCGGCTTCGGCCGGAAGCTGCGCCAGCACAAAGTCACCAGCGACGAGCTGGGCGACTACATCGAGCGGGTGGTACGGAGCTTCATCAAACACCGCAGTGCGGGAGAACGGTTCGCGCAGTGGGCGATTCGGGCGGATGAGGACGATCTGAGATGAGTGAACAAGCAACGAAACTGACCGAAGCCGAACTGCGCGACCTGGCGGCGCGCGGCGCCGCCGAGCTGCAGGGCGCCAGCGCCATCGAGGTCTTGCGCTGGACCGATGCGACCTTCGGTGGAGTCAACGGGCCCCGCGGCTGGGCCACCTGCAACTACGTGCTGACCTCCAGCATGCAGGAGGCCGTGCTGATCGATCTGGCTTCCAAGGTACGGCCGGGCGTGCCGGTGGTCTTCCTGGACACCGGCTACCACTTCGCCGAAACCATCGGGACCCGCGACGCGGTCGAGTCGGTGTACGACATCCACGTGCTCAACATCACGCCCGAGCAGACGGTCGCCGAGCAGGACCAGTTGCTCGGCAAGAACCTGTTCTCCCGCGACCCGGGCGAGTGCTGCCGGCTGCGCAAGGTCGTGCCCCTGCGGCGAGCGCTGAGCGGATATTCCGCCTGGGTAACCGGGCTGCGCCGCAGCGAAGCGGCGACGCGCGCCAACACCCCGGTGATCGGCTTCGACGAGGGTTTCAAGCTGGTGAAGATCAACCCGCTGGCGACGTGGACCGACGAAGACATGCAGAACTACATCGACGAGCACGAGGTACTCGTCAATCCCCTTGTCTACGACGGGTATCCGTCGATCGGCTGCGCTCCCTGCACGGCCAAGCCGATCGCGGGCGCCGACCCGCGCAGTGGCCGCTGGCAGGGGCTGGCGAAGACCGAGTGCGGGTTGCACGCTTCCTAACTTCAAGCGGTGCGTCAGGCCGAGGTCAGCGTGGTTTCGTCTTCGCCGGCGGGGCGGGCGGCGGTCGTCTCTTCGGCGAGCGACGGCTTGCGGGTGGCGCGCACATAGACCGTGTCGCCGTCGCGTAGGGCCAGCGCCTCGGCGTCACCACGGGTGATCTGCGCGGTGAAGCGGCCCCCGGTGGCGGCGCTGGTCAGTTCCACCCGGACCTCGAAGCCCAGCACGACCACGCGATCGACGGTGGCGCGCACGATCCCGATCGACTCCGCGGTGCCATCCCCGCCCGCGATGGCCATTTCGGGGTTGCGGCCCACCCGGATGTCATGCGGGCGAACGAGATTGCCGTTCAGGCTGGACACCTTCCCGAGAAACGACATCACGAAGGCGGTCGCCGGCGCGTCGTAGACCTCGCTGGGCGAGCCCACCTGCTCGATCCGACCCCGATTCAGCACCGCTATCCGGTCGGCGACGTCCAGCGCCTCTGCCTGGTCGTGGGTGACCAGCACGGTGGTGACATGCACCTCGTCGTGCAGGCGTCGCAGCCACGCCCGCAGGTCCTCACGCACCTTGGCGTCCAGCGCGCCGAACGGCTCGTCCAGCAGCAGCACCTCCGGGTCGACGGCCAGCGCCCGCGCGAGCGCCATCCGCTGGCGTTGCCCACCGGAGAGCTGATTCGGGTAGCGGGTCTGAAATCCGCTCAGCCCCACCACTTCCAGCAAGTTGTCGACCTTGGCCTTGACCTCCGCCTTAGGCCGCTTGCGGATCTTCAGCCCGTAGGCGACGTTGTCCCGAACGGTCATGTGTTTGAACGCGGCATAGTGCTGGAACACGAACCCGATGCCTCGGCGCTGCGGCGGGATCCGCGTGACGTCGCGACCGTTGATGGTGACCGTTCCGCTGTCGGGCTGGTCGAGCCCCGCGATGGTGCGCAGCAGGGTGGACTTGCCCGAGCCGCTGGGGCCCAACAGGGCGGTCAACGTCCCGGAGGGGACGACGAAGTCGACGTTGTCCAGTGCCACGAAGTCGCCATAGCGCTTGTTGGCATTGCGCACGACGATCGCGTGATCGACGGGCCGGCTGTCGTTTTCGGTCATCTATGCGTCTCCATGTCGGGACTATCTGGCCGCCCGTGCGCGGCGGAGATCGAGGATCACTTGGAAGATCAAGACCAATACGGCAACGCCCATCAACAACGTCGACAGCGCGTAGGCGCCGTACTCCACGCCGCGGTTGTACCGGTCGGAGACCAGCAACGTCAGCGTCTGCGACTTACCCGGAAGGTTCGACGACACGATGATGACGGCGCCGTATTCGCCGAGGGTGCGGGCGATGGTCAACACGATGCCGTAGGTCAGACCCCACCGGATGGATGGCAGGGTGATCCGCCAGAAGGTCTGCCACCAACCCGATCCCAGGGTTGCGGCCGCCTCTTCCTGGTCGGTGCCCAATTCGTGCAGAACCGGTTCCACCTCGCGCACCACGAACGGTAGCGTCACGAAGACGCTGGCGAGCACGATGCCGGGGAACCCGAAGATGATCTTGAACCCGAGGTCGCGTTCGACGAAGCCGAACGCACCGGCCGCCCCCCACAACAGGATGAGGGCGACGCCCACGACTACGGGCGACACCGCGAAGGGCAGGTCGATGACGGCCTGCAGCACGCCCTTGCCGCGGAACCGGTTGCGCGCCAACACCAACGCTGTGGGTATGCCGAACACCACGTTCAGCGGCACCACGATGGCGACGACCAACAGGGTCACGTTCAGCGCGGAGATGGCCGCGGGCGTGCTCACCCAGTCGAAGAACTGGCCGAAGCCGGGCCGGAATGTCCGCCACAGGATCAAGCTGACGGGGACGACCAGCAGCACGAAAATGTATGCGAGCGCGACGAATCGGATCAGATACCGAACTCTTGGGGACGAAGTCACGGAGCCAGCTCCTCACGCTTGGCCGCCCGCCCGCCGACGATGCGCAGGATGAACAGCACGACGAAGGATATCGACAGGAGCACGATGGAGATGGCGGCGGCGCCGGTGCGGTCGTCGTTCTCGATCAGCGTCCGTATCCACTGCGACGAGACTTCCGTCTTGCCGGGGACCGCGCCGCCGATCAGCACCACCGACCCGAACTCCCCGATCGCCCGCGAGAAGGCCAGGCCCGCACCGGACAACAGCGCCGGGGTCAGCGACGGCAACACGACGGAGGTGAAGATCTTCGGCCCGCTGGCCCCCAGCGACGCCGCCGCCTCTTCGGTTTCCCGATCGATCTCCAGCAGCACCGGCTGCACCGCCCGCACGACGAAGGGCAGCGTGACGAACGCCAGCGCCACCGCCACGCCCCAGGCCGTGTGCTGCAGATGCAGACCCACCGGGCTGTTGTTGCCGTAGAGGGCCAGCATCACCAGGCTGGCGACGATGGTGGGCAACGCGAAGGGCAGATCGATGATGGCGTCGACGAGGCGCTTGCCGACGAAGTCGTCGCGCACCAGCACCCAGGCGATCACCAGGCCGAAGACCAGGTTGAGCAGGGTGACCCCGGCCGAAATGGTCAGCGTCACCCGGAACGACTCCAACGCCGCGTTGGACGTGACCGCGAGCCAGAAGGCGTGCCACCCGCCCCCGGCGGCCTGCCAGGCGATGGCGGCCAGCGGCAGCAACACGATCACCGAAAGCCACAGCGTCGCCATGCCCACCCGCAGCGACGTGGTGCCCGAACGCCGCGCCCTCGCCGGGCGCCGCGGGACGTCACCGGACGGGGGCCCCAGCTCCGGCCGAATCGCCTGCGGGTCGGGGGTGATCGCGGCCGTCATCCGGTGGCCTGCGTATAGATCTTGGTGATGCTGCCGGTGCTCTTATCGAACAGTTGCGGGTCCACCGGCGTCCAACCGCCGAGATCGGCGATCGTCCACAGTTTCGCCGGCGCCGGGAACTGGTCGCGGAATTCGGCGGCGACGGCCGGATCGACGGGCCGAAAGCCGGCCTGCGCCCACACCTTCTGCGCCGCTGCCGTGTACTGGAAGTTCTTGAAGGCGACCGCGGCGTCCAGGTGCGGGCTGGTGGTCACCACCGCCACCGGGTTCTCGATCTTGAACGTCTGCGGTGGGTTGACGTGCTCGACCGGCTTGCCGGCGCGCTCGGTGGCGATCGCCTCGTTCTCGTAACTGATCAACACATCCCCGCTGCCCTGGACGAAAACATCGGTCGCTTCCCTTCCCGATCCGGGCCGCAGCTTGACGTGCTCGTGGACCAGCTTGCTGATGAAGTTGACGCCGGCCGCAGCGTTGGCGCCGCCCTCGCTCTTGACGGCGTACGGCGCCAACAGATTCCACTTGGCCGACCCCGAGCTCAGCGGGCTGGGGGTGATGACCTCCACGCCCGGGCGCAGCAGGTCGTCCCAGTCCCTGATGTTCTTCGGGTTGCCCTTACGCACCACCAGGGTCACCACCGAGCCGAACGGAATTCCCTTGGTGGCGTCCGTATTCCAGTCCTTGGAGACCTTGCCGGCCTTCACCAACCGGGTGATGTCCGGTTCGACCGAGAAGTTCACGACGTCGGCCGGCTTGCCGTCGACGACGCCGCGCGACTGGTCGCCGGAGGCGCCGTACGACGTGATCACCTGCACGCTCTTGCCCTCCTCGGCGGCATTGAACGCCGGGATCACCTTGCTCCAGCCGGGTTCGGGGACCGAATAGGCGACCAGGGTGATGCTGGTGTGCGCGTTGGTCGGGCCGCTCCCGCCTACGACGTCACTGGCCCCGCCGCTACATCCCGCGAGGAGGGCGACGACGAGTGCAAGCGCGGCGACCGGCCGCCAGCGCGGCGAGCCGGCGATGTCGTTGAGCATTCGGGCCTTCCGGTACGGGGACTTAGGAGATATCGATCCCGATGCTGCGGAAAGGCGCCATAACCGACGGGAGACTCACGAACCCCATACCAGACCGCACACGGGTTGCAGTCAGCGACAACAGTGCACGAAGACATGGCGCTTCACCGCACCCGATGTCACATGCATGGCGGGAAGCCTAACAGGAATCGTCCGGCCCGCCACCGCGCGAGGGGCCGAGCGGGCAACCCACGCTCAGTGCGTCAACCACCATGCGACGATCACCAGGACCACCAGCGCGACCAGAATCAACGTCACGTGTGACCGAGGCATGCGAATTACCCGGGCGCCGCGTCGGCGTGGCGGGCGCGGCGCATCAGGGCGATGCCCTTGCCGAGCAGGCCATCGAGCAGTCCCGCCGTGACGGCGGCCACCACCAGCACGACCGGCATCACCACCATGGCCTGCAGGACGAAAGCGAGCCCGGAAAGCCACAGCTCGTTGCCGTCCCACCAATTGAGGAATGCGGTCACGGGGCTCACCCTATTCGGCCCTGCAGCGGAAAACCAATGTGCCAAGATCGGCGCATGTCCGCCCCCTCGTCTACGCCCGAGGCAACGGCCTGCCTGATCGCCGGCGGTGGCCCGGCCGGCATGGTGCTGGGCCTGCTGCTGGCCCGCGCCGGCGTCGACGTCACGGTGATGGAAAAACACGCCGACTTCCTGCGCGACTTTCGCGGCGACACCGTGCACGCGAGCACGCTGCGCCTACTCGACGAGCTGGGGTTGGGCGCCCGGTTCGCGCAGATTCCCCATCGCCTGATCGACACGGTCCGCATGGAGATACAGAACCAACCGGTGGCGCTCGACCTGACCCGCCTTCCGGGCGCGCACAAACACATCGCCCTGGTGCCGCAATGGGACTTTTTGGAGCTGGTGGCCAGCGCGGCCGAGGCCGAGCCGAGCTTCAAGCTCCTGCGCAGCACCGAGGTGATCGGCGTGCTGCGGGACGGGGATCGCGTCGTCGGCGTCACCTATCGCGACCAGGCCGGCGAGGTCAAAACCATGCGCGCCGAGCTGACGGTGGCCTGCGACGGCCGCTCGTCCACGATCCGTTCGGCGATGGGCCTGCGACCGCACAGTTTCGGAGCGCCGATGGACGTGTGGTGGTTCCGGTTGCCCCGCCACCCCGACGATCCACCGGGGCTGGGCGGCGTGCTGCGGGCCGGACACGCGGTCATCGTGATCGATCGCGGCGATTACTTCCAGGTCGCCTACATCATCCCGAAGGGAACCGACGCGAGTCTGCGGGCCGAGGGCATCGAGGCGCTGCACCGGGTGCTGGTCGGCATGGTGCCCTGGCTGGGTGACCGCGTGCAGGCGCTGACGTCCTTTGATGACGTGAAACTGCTTGACGTGCAATTGAATCGGCTTCCCCGCTGGTATGCCGACGGCGTGCTGCTGATCGGTGACGCCGCACACGCGATGTCGCCGGTCGGCGGGATCGGAATCAACCTCGCGGTGGCCGACGCGGTGGCCGCCGCCCGCATCCTGGCCGGCGCGCTGCGCACGGGACGGGTGCCCACCTGGCGGCTGGCCCGGGTGCAGGCGCGCCGCTGGATGCCCACCGTGCTGCTGCAGGCCGCGCAACGGGGCATCCATGCCAACGTGATCGCCGCGGCGGTGGCCCGAAACGAGGACCGCGCGCCGGGGGCCGTGCGGCTGGTGAGCCGGTCCACACCGCTGCGGCGGCTGCTCGGCTACCTCGTCGCGATCGGGCCACTGCCGGAACACGCCCCGCGGTTCGCCCGACGCCGCGGGTGAGGAACAGTGACGCCACGTCGTCGAAAGAATGGACGCCGGGCCGCCCGACAGATGATGATGGCGGGATGGTCCTGCACGCCCAGCCCGACGACCAGCCCGCCGACGCCATGCCCGAGGAAGCGTTCGAGGCGGCGCCGGCGGCCATCGCGTCGCCCATCGACTTCAGCGCGCCGGCACCCCTGGCCTCCAGCGCGGCACTGCGGAACCCTTTTCCGCCGATCGCCGACTACGCCTTCCTGTCGGACTGGGAGACGACGTGCCTCATTTCCCCCGCCGGGTCCGTCGAATGGCTGTGCGTGCCGCGGCCGGACTCCCCCAGCGTCTTCGGCGCCATCCTGGACCGCAGCGCGGGTCATTTCCGGCTAGGCCCCTACGGCGTCTCGGTGCCCTCGGCGCGCCGCTACCTGCCCGGAAGCCTGATCATGGAGACCACGTGGCAGACCCACACCGGGTGGTTGATCGTGCGCGACGCGCTGGTCATGGGGCCGTGGCACGACATCGAGCGCCGATCGAGGACGCACCGCCGCACCCCGATGGACTGGGACGCCGAGCACATCCTGCTGCGCACCGTGCGCTGCGTGAGCGGCACCGTCGAGCTGATGATGAGCTGCGAACCCGCGTTCGACTACCACCGCGTGGGCGCCACCTGGGAATACTCGGCCAACGCGTACGGCGAGGCCGTCGCGCGGGCCACCAAACAGCCCGACGCCCACCCGACCATGCGGCTCACCAGCAACCTGCGGATCGGGTTGGAGGGCCGCGAGGCGCGGGCGCGCACCCGTATGAAGGAGGGCGACGACGTGTTCGTCGCCCTCAGCTGGACCAAGCACCCGGCGCCGCAGACCTACGAAGAGGCCGCCGACAAGATGTGGCAGACCACCGAGTGCTGGCGCCAATGGATCAACATCGGCAACTTCCCCGACCACCCGTGGCGCGCCTACCTGCAGCGCAGCGCGCTCACCCTGAAGGGGTTGACGTACTCGCCCACCGGCGCGCTGCTGGCGGCCAGCACCACATCGCTTCCGGAAACCCCTCAGGGCGAACGAAATTGGGACTACCGCTACGCGTGGGTGCGCGACTCCACCTTCGCGTTGTGGGGGCTCTACACGCTCGGGCTGGACCGTGAGGCCGACGACTTCTTCGCGTTCATCGCCGACGTGTCGGGGGCCAACAGCAACGAGCGTCACCCGCTGCAGGTGATGTACGGCGTGGGCGGCGAACGCAGCCTGGTCGAAGAGGAGCTGCATCACCTGTCCGGCTATGACCATGCCCGCCCGGTGCGCATCGGCAACGGCGCGTACGACCAGGTGCAGCACGACATCTGGGGCTCCATCCTCGACTCGTTCTACCTGCACGCCAAGTCGCGCGAGCAGGTCCCCGAGACCCTGTGGCCGGTGCTGAAGAAGCAGGTGGAAGAGGCGATCAAGCACTGGCGCGAGCCGGACCGGGGCATCTGGGAGGTCCGCGGCGAGCCGCAGCACTTCACCTCGTCGAAGGTGATGTGCTGGGTGGCGCTCGATCGCGGGGCCAAGCTGGCCGAGCGGCAGGGCGAGAAGAGCTACGCCCAGCAGTGGCGGGCCATCGCCGAGGAGATCAAGGAGGACATCCTGCAACACGGGGTGGACTCCCGCGGGGTGTTCACCCAGCGCTACGGCAGCGACGCGCTGGACGCCTCGCTGCTGCTGGTGGTGCTGACCCGCTTCCTGCCGCCGGACGACCCGCGGGTGCGCAACACCGTGCTGGCCATCGCCAACGAACTCACCTCCGAGGGCCTGGTGCTGCGCTACCGCGTGGAGGAGACCGACGACGGGCTGTCCGGCGAGGAGGGCACGTTCACGATCTGCTCGTTCTGGCTGGTGTCCGCCCTGGTGGAGATCGGCGAGGTGGCGCGCGCCAAGCGGTTGTGCGAGCGGCTGCTGTCGTACGCCAGCCCGCTGCACCTCTACGCCGAGGAGATCGAGCCGCGCACGGGCAGGCACCTGGGCAACTTCCCGCAGGCGTTCACCCACCTGGCCCTGATCAACGCGGTGGTGCACGTGATCCGCGCCGAGGAGGAGGCCGACGGCTCGGGGATGTTCCAGCCCGCCAACGCGCCGATGTAGCGGGTCGCGGCGCTAAGTGCAGCCGGCGCCGCGTCAGCTGCGGGCGCTGAGTTTGTCCATCAGCGCGTGGGTGAGGTCGATGGCGGTGGTGTTGATGTCGCCGTTGCCCTGATCCGCTGGACCATAAATGGGAATGAAGTCGACCGTCATCTCCACCACGTACGGCCCCTTGACGCCAAGCGCCCGGGCCGTGGGGATGGCATTCAAAACCGAGTGTTGGCCGGACCCCCTCGAAACCGTCGCCGCCACAACCGAATCCGCGACGCGCACGTCGGAGATGGCATCCAAACCGTAGACATCGACAGGCTTGACGGTCAGCGTGGTTCCGTCGCACTTCTGCCACTGCGCGGCGAACCTGGCGAATAGCGCGGCGGCGTCCGCGTCAGACCGCAACGCGACGACACCTTCCTCGACGCTGTCGATCTTCACCGAATCGCCTTTGTGTACCCACATTTCGGCGGCGGTTTGTTGTATCGGCGCCGGGGCATACGGGCCCCGCTGCATCCAATGGACGACGCCGATGCAGTCGGCGGGTTGCGCGTCATCCCATGCGTTTCCCAGTTTGTCGGCGCCCCCGAACTCCGAGTAATGCGGGTAGGGCTGGAACGGCTGGCTGAGCAGTTTCGCCAGCGCGGTGCCGTCGAACAAGGCCCGTTTGATGGCTGGCACGTGCCCCGCGTTCGGCGCCAGAACTGCTGTGCCGGAGGTGGTTTCGGTGCAGCCGCCGGCCAGCAGCACCGCGATCACAACGGCCGGAACGCGCCAGCGGTTCTTCACTTCGTCCCTGACCTTCCCGGCGTCACCCCAGCGCGCTGACCTTGTCCATCATCGCGTGCGCGAGGTCGATGGCGCTGCGGTGCACGTCTCCGGACCCCTCGTCCGACGAGCGCGTCGAATTGAAGAACGCCACCTCGACCTCGACGAGGCAGTTCCCCCGCAGGCCGATGGCGCGCGCTTCGGGCCTGGGCCCGCTCGACGGTAGGCCGGGCAGCTGGGTGTCGATCGAAAGGGTCGCGGCCAGAACGGATTCGGAGACCCGGACCTCGGAAATGGTGTCCGACAAGACGATCGAGGGCCGGTCGATGATGATGCTGGGGCGACCGATCGTCACGGTGGTGCCGTCGCAGTCGCGCCACTGCTGCGCGAACTGTTGGAACAATGCGGCGGCCCCCGCGGCGCTGGAGAGCGCCACCACGCCCTCGGCGACGCTGATCACCTTCGCCGGCCCGCGCTGGTTCCACCACGTCTCCCGCGCCGCATTCTTGACGTCGCCGGATCGGTAGGCGTCCTGCACCATCATCGAGGTGACGCCGACGCAGTTGGCGGGCGAGACCGCGCCGAAGGCCGGCGGCAGCACCTCGGGGCCGCCGAACCGCGCCGGCAGTTCGTTCTTGCTGCCGAAGGACTGGCCCAGCAGCTTCGACAACTCGGCGTCGTCGAGGAGCACCTTCTTGACCGGTTGCCCGATGACCGGGTGGGGCTTCAGGTTCGGCGCCGGCCGCGCGGTGCCGGCGACCGTGCAGCCGGTGGCCAGCGCCACGACCGACAGGCAGCTGAGGACGATGCGGCCGACCCTCATCAGTTCGTGCTCGAGACTTTGCGCAACATCGCCTGCACGATATCGACGGCCCTGGTTCCGGCCTGGGCGCGCGGGCCGACGGCGACCTTGACGTCGGCGATCACGTCGCCCTGGACGCCGATCGCCCGCTCGTCCGGGCTCGGCGGGGTGTGATGGTTGTCCCATGCCATGACGGTCGCGGAAACTATCGGCCCGTCGACTCGGACGTCGGTCACCTTCGAGTACAACTCGGTGTCGCTCCTGTCGTGCGTGTACGCGGTGACCGTGGTGCCCGCGCAATGCTGCCATTGCTGCGCGAACGACGCGAAGAGCCGTTGCGCGTCGGCGGTCGACCCGAGCTCGATCGCCGCGGCCGTTGCGCTGGACACCTGCACCCCGGAGTCGTAATTCCAGTAGTCCTGCGTCGCGGCGCGGCGCACCGCGCCCTTCTCGTAGACGATGCGCATCGCCGGCGCGACGACCCCGAGGCATTCGATGGGCGCGGCGCCACCGGCGTCGCGAATTCCGTTGGGCAGCACGTCGATACCGCCCACCTCCGGCGGACGGTGGGGCGGCAGCTCATTGCCGACGGCGGCGGCGACCTCGGCGCTGTCCGGCAGGACCTGTTCCAGCGGCGGCACGGCGCCGCCGAGGCGGCCGGTGCGCGCGGCGGTCCCGGCGACGGTCGTGACGCATCCGGTAGCGAGCACGCTGATACCGACGAACGTCACGGCTCGCATCAGGATCACGGCTATTTCTTGCCTGAGGAACTGGATTTGTCGCCGCCGGCGTCGGTGGACAGCGCCGCCACGAAGGCCTCCTGCGGCACGTCGACCCGCCCGATGGTCTTCATCCGCTTCTTGCCTTCCTTCTGCTTTTCCAGCAGTTTGCGCTTGCGGGTGATGTCCCCGCCGTAGCACTTGGATAGCACGTCCTTGCGAATCGCCCGAATGTTCTCGCGCGCAATGATTTTCGATCCGATGGCCGCCTGCACCGGCACCTCGAACTGCTGGCGCGGAATCAGTTCCTTGAGCTTGGTGGTCATCTTGTTGCCGTAAGCCGACGCCCCGTCCTTATGCACGATCGCGGAGAACGCGTCGACGGCCTCGCCCTGCAACAGGATGTCGACCTTGACCAGCTGGGCCTCCTGCTCGCCGGCCTCCTCGTAGTCCAGGCTGGCGTAGCCGCGGGTGCGCGACTTCAGCGAGTCGAAGAAGTCGAAGATGATCTCGCCCAGCGGCATCGTGTAGCGCAGTTCGACCCGCTCGGGTGACAGGTAGTCCATGCCGCCCAGCTCGCCGCGGCGCGACTGACACAGCTCCATGATGGTGCCGATGAACTCGCTGGGCGCGATGATGGTGGTCTTGACGACGGGCTCGTACACCTCGCGGATCTTGCCCTCGGGCCAGTCCGACGGGTTGGTCACCACGATCTCGCTGCCGTCCTCCTTGATCACCCGGTAGACGACGTTGGGCGACGTCGAGATCAGGTCCAGGTCGAACTCGCGCTCCAGGCGCTCGCGGGTGATCTCCATGTGCAGCAGGCCCAAAAAGCCGCACCGGAACCCGAAGCCCAGCGCCACCGACGTCTCCGGCTCGTAGGTCAGGGCCGCGTCGTTGAGCTGCAGCTTGTCCAGGGCGTCGCGCAGGTTTGGATAGTCCGAGCCGTCGACGGGATACAGCCCCGAGTAGACCATCGGTTTGGGCTCGCGGTAGCCCGTCAGCGCCTCGGTTGCGCCGTGGCGGGCCGTCGTGACGGTGTCACCGACCTTGGATTGCCGGACGTCCTTCACCCCGGTGATCAGGTAGCCCACCTCACCGACGCCCAGGCCCTCGCTGGCCTTGGGCTCGGGCGAGACGATGCCCACCTCCAGCAGCTCGTGGGTGGCGCCGGTGGACATCATCTGGATGCGCTCCCGTGGGACGATCTTGCCGTCCATCACCCGCACGTAGGTCACCACGCCGCGGTAGATGTCGTAGACGGAGTCGAAGATCATCGCGCGGGTGGGCGCGTCGGCGTCGCCTTGGGGATGCGGCACCTCGCGCACGACGTGGTCGAGCAGGTCGGCGACGCCCTCGCCGGTCTTGCCGGAGACCCGCAGCACATCGCCGGGCTCGCAGCCGATGATGTGGGCGATCTCCCCCGCGTAGCGGTCGGGGTCGGCGGCCGGCAGGTCGATCTTGTTGAGCACCGGGATGATGTGCAGGTCGCGGTCCAGCGCCAGGTACAGGTTGGCCAGCGTCTGCGCCTCGATGCCCTGGGCGGCGTCGACCAGCAGCACCGCGCCCTCGCAGGCCTCCAGCGCGCGCGACACCTCGTAGGTGAAGTCGACGTGGCCCGGGGTGTCGATCAGGTGCAGGACGTAATCTTGGTCCCCGACCTTCCAGGGCAGGCGCACGTTCTGCGCCTTGATGGTGATCCCGCGCTCACGCTCGATGTCCATCCGGTCCAGGTACTGCGCGCGCATCGAGCGCTCGTCAACCACCCCGGTCAGCTGCAGCATCCGGTCGGCCAGCGTCGACTTGCCGTGATCGATGTGAGCGATGATGCAGAAATTCCTGATCTGCGCCGGCGCGGTGAAGGTCTTGTCGGCGAAACTGCTGATGGGAATCTCCTGGTCTGGGCCCGCTCGAGGCCGCTTGAGCGATACGTCCAGCGTATCTGTGCGCGGTGGCCGAGACCTACTTGGACACAATCGCACCCACGCGCGCGCGTCTATGCTGCGAATATGGCGTCTCCCCGCAAATCCCAGTGGAAGACGATCCAGCGGTTCGCCCGCAACGCGATCATCTATGCACAGACCGCCCAGCTCGTCGCGCGGGAACTTCAGCACGCCGTGAAGGTCACCGCGGACGTCATTGCCGCGGCCGCGCCCCAACAATCCGCCGTTACCGCGGGCCGGCCGGTGACCAGCGCGAGCTTCCCCACCGCGCAGCGCGCGCGCAAGCTGGTCTATGCCCCCGACCTCGACGGCCGGGCCGATCCCGGCGAGATCGTCTGGACCTGGGTGGTCTACGAGGACGATCCCACCCGCGGCAAGGACCGGCCCGTGCTCGTCGTCGGCCGCGACCGCCGGGTCCTGCTCGGACTGATGGTGTCCAGCCAGGAGCGCCACGCCTCGGACCGGGACTGGATCGGAATCGGTTCCGGCGCCTGGGATTACGAGGGCAGGCCGAGCTGGGTCCGGTTGGACCGGGTGCTCGACGTGCCGGAGGAGAGCATTCGCCGCGAGGGCGCCATCCTGGACCGGGAGATCTTCGACGTCATCGCCGCCCGGCTACGGGAGGACTACGCCTGGAGCTAGCGGGTTAGGCCTACCGCCGAACGTGAAATCAGGGCGGAAGATCGGCCGAATCTTCGCCCAGAGTGCACGTTCGGCGAAATGCCCGGTCAGTCTCGGGCAATCAGCCCTGCGTGATGTAGGAGTGCAGCTGCTGCTGCTCGGCCTCGAGCTCTTCCATGCGGGTCTTCACCACGTCGCCGATGCTGACGATGCCAATCAGCTTCTTGCCGTCGAGCACCGGCACGTGGCGCACCCGGTTCTTGGTCATCAGCACGCTCAACGAGTCGACCGTGTCGGTCTTGGCGCAGGTGGCGACGTTGGCGGTCATGATCTTCGAGATCGGGCGCGACAGCACGCTGGCCCCGTGGGTGTGCAGCTCGCGAACGACGTCGCGCTCGGAGACGATGCCGACGACACCCTCGTCGCCGACCACCACCATGGCGCCGATGTTCTGCTCGGCGAGGCCGGCGAGCAGCTCTTTCACCGTCGCCTCGGGGTTGATGGTCACCACCGCCGCGCCCTTGTTCCGCAAGACATCCGCTATCCGCATCTGGCCTCCAGCCGGTTGTGATCCGCTTCACATCAGGCTACGGCTAACTCGCGCGGCGCAAAAGCCACGACGAGAACCGGTAGCCGATCCGTGTCCATACCCTGACGCCGTAGTCCGAAACCACGGTTCCCGCGTTTGGGCCACCGCGGCGCGCCCCGGCTTGCAAGATGGGGGCCATGATCGAGATCACCCTGCTCGGGACCGGGAGCCCGATACCCGACCCGAACCGCGCCGGGCCGTCGACGCTGGTGCGGGCGGGCGGACAGGTGTTCCTGGTGGATTGCGGGCGGGGCGTGTTGCAGCGCGCCGCGGCGGTGGGCGTGGGCGCCGCCGGGCTGTCGGCGCTGCTGATCACCCACCTGCACAGCGACCACATCGGTGACCTCGGTGACCTGCTGATCACCCGGTGGATCAGCACGTTCGCGCCGGACCCCGCGCCGCTGCCGATCATCGGCCCGCCCGGGATCGCGGAGACGGTGGAGGCGACGCTGCACGCGTTCCGCCACGACATCGAGTACCGGATCGCGCATCATGCCGACCTGAACGCCCCGCCGGCCGTCGAGGTGCACGAATGCACCGAAGGACCGGTGTGGGACCGCGAGGGCGTGGCGATCCGCGTCGCGCCCACCGACCACCGGCCGGTCGCGCCGACCATCGGGTTCCGGGTCGACTACGGGGCGGCGTCGGTGGTGCTCGCCGGCGACACCGTGCCCTGCGCGGGGCTTGACGAGCTGGCGGCCGGCGCCGGCGCGCTGGTGCACACGGTGATCCGCAAGGACATCGTCGCCAACATCCCGCAGCAGCGGCTCCAGGACATCTGCGACTACCACTCGTCGGTCGAGGAAGCGGCGACGACCGCGGCCCGCGCCGGGGTGGGCACCCTCGTCATGACCCACTACGTGCCGGCGCTGGTGCCGGGCCAGGAAGAACAGTGGCGGGCGTTGGCGGCCGCGCGCTTCGGCGGGCGGATCGAGCTCGGCGACGACCTGCACCGCGTCGAAATCGGGACCCCATAACGGTCATTACCGAATGTCGTTGCGCGGCAACGGCAACAGCGCACCCGCCAGCACCAGCCAGGACAGCGCGAGCACCCGGGCGACCGGCAGGATCACACCGAGCTCGGGCCAGGCCAACACTCCCGTCGCCGCCCCGGCGAGGACCGCGGCGCCCAGGCCGGCCCAGGCGATCGGCCTGCGCAGCACGCCCAAGTTCCGGCAAGCCACCGCCATCGCGCCGACCAGCACGCCGAGGGCCACGATGTGCCCCGGCCCGCCGACCAGAAACACCAGCAGGTACAGCGCCCGCACCAACGTCGTATCCGCGGCGACGTCGGGCCACGACAGCGGCCAGGCCAGCAACCCGCACAGCGCCAGCCCGCCGGCCGCCAGAATGCCTCCGGTGAGCGCGATCGCGGGCGCCGATCCGGCGGCCCCGAGCCGGCGCAGCCGGGCGCTGACCGTCGCCGCGTAGATCGCCAACGGGACCGACGACGCGAACGTCGCAACGGCCATGACCCGCACGGCAACCGGCTGCGCGCGGACGTAGGCCGCCACGGCGGCCACCGGGCCGTACGGCAGCGGCATCACGCCGCCCAGCGCCACCCCGGCGGCGATTCCACCGAAGAGCAGCGCCGCGCACAGCAACGAGAGCAGCAGCAGCGAGGGACCACCGCGCCGGCGTTCGGTCATGGGTGCACGCTATGCCCGCGCGGCCTCGGCGGCTAAGCCAGCCGGGTCACCTCCACCACGACGTCCAGATCGGTCGCGCCCTCACCGGAGTAGATCCCCTTCAGCGGGGGGACGTCGGTGTAGTCACGGCCGGCGCCCACGCTGACGTATTGCTCGGAGAGCTCGGTTTCATTGGTGGGGTCGTAGCCCCACCACCCGCCGGTCCATGCCTGGATCCAGGCATGGCTGCGCCCGTCCACGGTGTCCCCGACGACGGCGTGCTCCTTGGGATGCAGGTAACCCGACGCGTAGTAGGCGGGAATTCCCATGGCGCGCAACAACATCAGCGACAGGTGCACGAAGTCCTGGCAGACGCCCTTGCCCGCGTTCAACGCGTCCAGGCCCGAGGAGTGCACGCTGGTGGTTCCGGGCAGGTATTCCAGCTGCTCGCGCACCCACTGGGCCGCGGCGACGACGGCCTCGGCGGGCTGGTGCGACTTGGCGATCCTCTTGGCCACGGAGGCAACCTTTTTGCTCGCCGGGGTGTGCTCGGTGGGGCGGAGCAATTCGTCGAACCGGTCGATCACCGCCGCCGAGCGCAGGTCGCTCCAGCCGACGTCGGTCACCGGCGGTTCGGGCCGCTCGGTCTCGACCACCGACGACGACGTCACCGTGAGGTCGGTGTGCGGCGCGTGCAGGTCGAACGCCGTCACCGCGGTGCCCCAGTAGTCGATGTAGCGATAGGAGCGGGTGGCGGGGATCGTTTCGACGCGATTGAGGATGACGTTCTGCCGGGTGTTCGACCGCGGGGTCAACCGCGCCTCGTTGTAGGACGCGGTCACCGCCGACTGGTACGCGTACCCGGTGGTGTGCACCACCCGCAGCCGCCACATCAGTTGTCCCCCGCCCTGCTGACCAATGTGGCGCGGTCGCCGGCGTCCGACCACGCCACCCACGGGGTGACGTGAAAGTACTGCACCGACAACGCTTCTCCGACATCGCGGCAGGTTCGCTGCAGACCGGCCAGGCGGTCCTCCAGCGACTCCAGCAGGACGCCGGGTTGGACGAATTCCAGTTCGCTGCGGGCCTGCCCGAGCAGCCGCTGCGCCTCCCCCGTGGCCCCGATGCGGCTCTGCCGGTTGTGCAGCAGTTCGTCGAGGTTGTGTTCGGCCAGCCGCAACGAATAGAACACCGAACGCGGGAAAAGCCGGTCGAGCAACATGAATTCGACCACCCGCCCGGCGTCCAGGACACCGCGGTAGGTGCGCAGGTAGGTGTCGTGCGCGCCCGCGGAGCGCAGCAGCGTCACCCATGCCGGCGACGACGCGCTGTCGCCCACCCGGGAAAGCAACAGCCGCACCGTCATGTCGACCCGCTCGATCGCGCGGCCCAGCACCATGAAGCGGTACCCGTCGTCGCGGGACAGCGTCGAGTCCGCCAGCCCGGCGAACATCGCCGCCCGCCCCTCGATGTACGACAGGAATTCATGGGGCCCAAGGCGTTTCGCGGCGCGCTCGCGCTCGGCGAGGGCGTGGTAGGTGCCGTTGAGGCACTCCCAGATCTCGCTCGAGGTCACTTCCCGCGCCGACTTCGCGTTTTCCCGCGCCGCCGTGATCGCGTCGACGATCGAAGAGCCGCCCGAAGCGTTGCTGCTGAAGGCCACCAGGTCGGTCAGCGACCAGACGTCGAGGTCGTGGGTCGGGGGGTCGATGCCCAGCACCCGCAACAGCAGCCGGGACGCCTGGTCGGGGTCGACGCTGGAATCCTCGAGCAGCTGGTGCAGCACGACGTCGAGAATGCGCGCGGTGTCGTCGGCTCGCTCGACGTAGCGGCCGATCCAGAACAGCGCCTCGGCGTTACGGGCCAGCACGGCGCTTCGCCCGTCGCTGTTGCTGCTGCAGCTGCTGTTCCTGCGGCGATTCCGTGGGTTGCGACTGTGTTTGCCGCAGCCGCGGCGCGCCGTCGGACGCCGGGTCGGCGATGGACTCCGGCAGCGAGCGCACGACCTCCGCCGCGCCGAGCTCGTGCTCACCGGCCGAGGTGCGCGACGCCAGCACCCAGGTGTCCTTCGAGCCCCCGCCCTGGCTGGAATTGACCACCCTCGAGCCCTCGACGAGGGCGACCCGGGTGAGCCCGCCGGGCAGCACCCACACGTCTTCGCCGTCGTTGACGGCGAACGGCCGCAGGTCGACGTACCGGGGCGCCAGCGTGTTGCCGATCTGCGTCGGCACGGTCGACAGTTCCATCATCGGCTGGGCGATCCAGCTGCGCGGATCGTCGCGAACCTTCTTGGCGACGGTGGCCAACTCCTTGTCGGTCGCTTCCGGCCCGAACACGATGCCGTAACCGCCGGAGCCCTCCACCGGCTTGAGGACCAACTCGTCGATCCGGTCCAGCACCTCTTCGCGTTCGTCGTCGAGCCAGCACCGGTACGTCTCGACGTTGGCCAGCAGCGGCTTCTCGCCCAAGTAGTACTCGATCATGGTCGGCACATAGGTGTAGACAAGCTTGTCGTCGCCCACCCCGTTGCCGATGGCGCTGGAGACGACGACGTTGCCGGCGCGCGCGGCGTTGACCAGGCCGGCCACCCCCAGCACCGAGTCGGCCCGGAATTGCAGGGGATCCAGGAAGGCGTCGTCGATGCGCCGGTAGATGACGTCGACCTGAACCTCGCCCTCGGTGGTCCGCATGTAGACCTGGTTGTCCCGGCAGAACAGGTCGCGACCCTCGACCAACTCGACGCCCATCTGGCGGGCCAGCAGCGAGTGCTCGAAGTAGGCGGAGTTGTACACCCCCGGGGTCAGCACCACCACCGTCGGGTCGGCCTCGTTGGTCGCCGCCGAGTTGCGCAGCGCACGCAGCAGGTGGGCCGCGTAGTCGTCGACCGCCCGCACCCGGTGGGTGGCGAACAGATTCGGGAACACCCGCGCCATGGTGCGCCGGTTCTCCATGACGTAGGACACGCCCGACGGCGAGCGCAGGTTGTCCTCGAGGACGCGGAAGTTGCCCTTCTCGTCGCGGATCAGGTCGATGCCGGCGACGTGGATGCGCACGCCGTTGGGCGGGACGATGCCGACGGCCTGGCGGTGGAAATGCTCGCAGGACGTGATCAGCCGGCGCGGGATGATGTCGTCGTTGAGGATCTCCTGGTCGCCGTAGATGTCGTCGAGATACATCTCCAGGGCCTTGACCCGCTGGATGATGCCGCGCTCCAACCGGCTCCACTCGGCGGCCGAGATCACCCGGGGCACCAGGTCGAGCGGGAAGGGCCGCTCCTGGCCCGACAGCGAGAACGTGATGCCCTGGTCGATGAACGCGCGGCCGAGCGCTTCGGCGCGGGCCTTGAGCTCCGAGGCGTCCGACGGCGCGAGCTCGGCGTAGATGCCCTTGTACGGTCCCCGCACGCCGCCCTGGCCGTCGAACATCTCGTCAAAGGCCATCGAATAGACGTCCGACGACGTGTTGTAGCCGCCGAAGATGCGCTCAGCGCGCGCGGCGCGTAACCCCCGCCTGGTTTCCTCGAGCTGGCTAGGAAGACTCACTTTTAAGATGCTGCCTCAAATTGACGTTATGGCAGGCCACGGGTTCCCGTTTTGGGAGAAAACGTAACCGACTGATAACCTGGGCAGTCGCCGTGGTGGTATCCGGCGCCCCAAGCCAAACGTCGATTCGAAGAAGGAACTACAAGCGTGGCCAACATCAAGTCGCAGCAGAAGCGCAATCGCACCAACGAGCGCGCTCGCCTGCGCAACAAGTCGGTGAAGTCGTCGCTTCGCACCGCCGTTCGCGCGTTTCGCGAGGCCACCCATGCCGGCGACAAAGAGAAGGCCACGGAGTTGCTCGCGTCGACCAACCGCAAGCTGGACAAGGCGGCCAGCAAGGGCGTGATCCACAAGAATCAGGCGGCCAACAAGAAGTCGGCCCTGGCCCGAGCGCTCAACAAGCTCTGAGCCCCGCCGCTCATCGGTTCCGGTTGGCGGCCAGCTCGGCGACCTTTCTGACCGCCGCTTCCAGCGCGTAGTCGGCGTCCGCGACGGCCCCCTTGACGTTGGCGTTGAGCGTCGCCACCACCTTCATCGCGGCCGCCACGCTGTCGCGCGACCAATACCGCGCCTGCTTCTGGGCCTTCTGCACCCGCCAGGGCGGCATGCCCAGCTGCGACGCCAGCCGGTAGGGATCCCCCGACAGCGGTCCGACCCGGCCGATCGTGTGGATCGCCTCGGCCAGCGCGTCGGCCAACACCACCAGCGGCTCCCCGCGCAGCATCGCCCACCGCAGCGCCTCCGCGGCGCCCGCGACGTCGCCGGCCACCGCCTTGTCCGCGATGTCGAACCCCTTCACCTCGGCCTTGCCGCTGTGGTAGCGGCGCACCGCCGCCGGATTGACCACCCCGCCCGTGTCGGCCACCAGTTGCGAGCAGGCGGCCGCCAGCTCGCGCACGTCGGAGCCGATCGCGTCCAGCATGGCGGTCACCGTGTCCTCGTCGACCTTGACCTTCAGCGCGCGGAACTCCTTGCGGACGAAATCGATCCGCTCGCTGGCCTTGGTGATGCGCGCGCACGGGTGCACGACGGCGCCGAGTGACTGCAGCTCGGCGGCCAGCGCCTTGGCCCGCCCGCCGCCCGAATGCACCACCACCAGCATGGTGCCCAGCGGGACGTCGGCCGCGGCCGAGGTGATCACCGCGGCCGCCTCCTTGCCCGCCTCCCCGGCGGCCTCCAGCACGACGATCCGCTCGTCGCCGAACAGCGACGGACTCAGCAGTTCGGCGAGTTCGTAGGTGCTGACGTCACCCGCCCGCATCCGGCTGACCGGAACGTCCTCGATGCCGGCCCGCTTGCGCGCCGACCGCAACACGTCGGCCACCGCCCGCTCGACCAGCAGCTCCTCGTCTCCGAGGACCAGGTGCAACGGCGAAACCTCGCTCACCCCACGATGGTGTCACGAGGCACCGACTACGCCGCTCGGGGATCCAACAGCTCCGACAACCACCACGCCAGCACACAGAGCGCGGCCAGGCCGACCGCCCGGCCGAACCAGCGCCGGCCGCGCAGCCGCGCGACCAGCACGACGATCGCCGCGGTCGCCCCGGCCACCAGCAGGACGCCCGGTGCCCCGGCGGGAACCGGCACCGTCGCCGCGGGCGCGCCGGCCGACCACCGCGCCACGTGCACCACCCACCACACTTCGGGCCCGCTGAACCGGACCAACAGCTGGGCGCCGGACGGCCACGCCACGCTCAGCACGGCGGCCGCGCTGCCCAGCACGGTGATCGGCGCTATCACCGGTGCGGCCGCGAGGTTGGCGGCGATCGCCACCAGGCTGAGCCGCCCGGAGATGCCCGCCACCAGCGGGGCGGTCACCACGTGCGCGGCGGCGGCGATCGCCAGCGCGTCGGCCAGCGGTTTGGGGCAGCCCCTGGCCGCCAGGCGGCGCGACCAGCGGGGCGCGATGACGACCAGCGCGGCCGTCGCCACCACCGACAGCGCGAAACCCACATCGACGGCCAGCTGCGGGGCCACCGCCAGCAATCCCAGCACCGCGGCGCACAGCGCCGGCATGGCCTGGCGCCGACGGGACGACAGCATCCCCAGCAGCGCGATGGCGCCCATCACCGCCGCCCGCAACACGCTCGCCGTCGGTTGCACGACGACGACGAACGCGGCGAGCGTGACGCCGGCGAGGACGACGGCGGCCCGCGGGCCGATCACGCGCGCCGAGAACAGGACGGCCGCGCACACGATGGTCACGTTGGCGCCCGACACCGCCATCAGGTGCGTCATGCCGGCCGCGCGAAAGTCACGGTCGGTCTCGGCGGTGACCGCCGAGGTGTCGCCCAGGACCAGGGCGGGCAGCATGGCCGCCTGCTCGGCGGGCAGCGCGCCACGGACGGCTGCGGCGAACCGGCCGCGCACCGCGTGCGCGGCGCGCTGCGCGGCGCTCGCGGTGCCCACGGTCGGGCGGCCCGAGGCGTTGAGCACCGCGACGGTGAGGTCGCGGCGGGTCGGATGGCCGATTCGTGCGGTGAACCGCATCGGCCGGCCCACCACCGGCCCGTCGGTTTCCGAGTCGAAGTCCGACGCCCGCGCGAAAACGGCCACCCGGCCGGACGTCGGCGCGTCGCGCAGGCGCTGCAGCGTGGCGCGAAACATCAGCCGGCCGCGACCCAGCGGGACCGGGCTCTCGGTCGGGGTGAGCGTCACCGGGGCCGCGGTGCCGAAGGCCGCGGTGATCGGGTGCCGATCGACCGCTTCGGCGCGCAACGCAACCGCGAACCCGAATCCCGCGCCGACCACCCCGACCGCGGCCAGGCCGGCGGCCATCGCCCGCAACCGCCCGGCCTCGCCGGCCCGGCAGGCCAGTACGCCCGAGGCCGCGAGCAACACCAGGCAGCACGCCGCCACCGCCCGGCCGATCGGCCACCAGATGCCGGCGGCGGTCACCAGCCAACAGGTGAGCGCCGCGGGCACCAGGCGCGCATCGAGGCGGGTCGCGCCCGAGTCGGCGAGGCCGGCCGGCCCTTCGGCGTCAGACACGGACCAGGGCGCGCAACCTCTCCAGTCGCGCCGGGCCGATGCCGTCGACATCGGCGAGCTGGTCGACGGTGGTGAACTTGCCGTTGGCCTGCCGCCAGGCGACGATCGCGGCGGCCGTGACGGGTCCGACGCCGGGCAGGGCGTCCAAGTCCTCGGCGGTCGCGGTGTTGAGGTCGAGCACCTCGCCCGGCTTCGGGCGGGCCGTTCCGGACCGCGGCGGCGCCGGCTTCGACGTCGGCGTCGACGCGGACGCCACCGAACTCCCCAACGCCGCCGGCTGCCCGGGCACGGGAGCCAGCCCGACGACGATCTGCTCGCCGTCGCCGAGCGGGCGCGCCATGTTCAGCCCGATGGTGTCCGCCCCGTTCATCGCACCCCCCGCGGCCTGCAGCGCGTCGGCGACCCGCGCGCCGGGCGCCAGGGTGACCAGGCCGGGGGTGTGCACCAGACCCACCACGCTCACCACCACGGGCCGGTCCGGGCCCGGGCTGGGGCTCGCCGAGGATTTGGGGCCGGCCGTCGCCGCCTTGTCCACCGGCGGCAGTTTGGCCGACATCACCGGCGCCGGCCGGTCGTGCAGCAGCGTGAACACCGTGACGAGGACGGCCAGCGCCGCCACGATCGCCAGCCCGATGGCACCCGCGCGTCCCGGGTCGGCGCGCAGCCTGGCCGCCCAGCCCCGATCCCGGGCTGCGTCGGGCAGCCAGCGCGGCAGCAGCGAATTCTGGTCCTCGTCCGCGGCGTCCTGTAAGGACGTCGCCCCCGCACCGTCGGCCTCGGTGTCGGCTTCGGCGCCCAGCCGCCGCTGCAGACGCTCGCCGGGAAGTTCGATTCGCATGCCGCGACCGTAGGCGCGCCGGCCGCCGGATCGGCCCCGCGCGGCCGCGCCGCGGCGCCCACTGGGGATTAAACCGAGGCTGTGCACAACCGCTCCGCGGGATGGGTCAATATGGAACCACGAACGCATCGCCAGCCAGCTGGTAGCCACGTTCACCCCAGACGACAGGAGGCCGCCGTGCAACTGGCGCTCACACCGGAGGAAGCCGCGTTCCGCGACGAACTTCGCACCATCTACACCACCAAGATTCCCGAAGAGGTGCGCGATCGGGTGCGCCGGGGCTCGGCGGAGGTGAACCGCGACGACATCGTCACCAGCCACAAAATCCTGCACGAACACGGTCTGGCGGTGCCGAATTGGCCGGTCGAATGGGGCGGCAAGGATTGGACGGCCACCCAGCACCAGATCTGGGCCGACGAGATGCAACTGGCGTGCGTCCCGGAGCCGCTGAACTTCAACACCAAAATGGTGGGGCCGGTGATCGCCGAATTCGGTTCGGAGGAGATCAAACAACGCTTCCTGCCGCCGACCGCCAGCCTCGACATCTGGTGGTGCCAGGGGTTCTCCGAGCCCGAGGCCGGTTCGGACCTGGCGTCGCTGCGCACCACCGCGGTCCGCGACGGTGACAGCTACGTCGTCAACGGCCAGAAAACCTGGACCACCTTGGGCCAGTACGCGGACTGGATCTTCTGCCTGGTGCGCACCGACCCGCAGGCGCCCAAGCGTCAGGCCGGCATCTCGTTCCTGCTCTTCGACATGAACACGCCGGGCATCACCCTGCGGCCCATCAAGACGATCGACGGCGGCCACGAGGTGAACGAGATCTTCTTCGAAGACGTCCGCGTGCCCGCCAATCAGCTTGTCGGAGAAGAAAACAAGGGCTGGACCTACGCGAAGTTCCTGTTGGGCAACGAGCGCACCGGCATCGCCGGTGTGGGTCGGACCAAGGTGCGCCTCGCCGAGGTGAAGAGGCACGCCGGCGAGACCGGGCTGCTCGCCGATCCCCTGTTCGCCGCCCGGCTGGCCGAGGCCGAAAACGAGCTGCTGGCACTGGAACTCACGCAGTCGCGGGTGGTCACCGATTCCGCGAACGGCCAGCCCAACCCGGCGTCGTCGGTGCTCAAACTCCGCGGCAGCCAGCTGCAGCAGGTGGCCACCGAACTGCTCGTCGAGGTGGCGGGCCCCGACGCCCTGCCCGCCGACGGCGAGGGCATCGCGTCCCCGGCCTGGGCGCAACACAGTGCGCCGCACTACCTCAACTACCGCAAGACGTCGATCTACGGCGGCAGCAACGAGGTTCAGCGCAACATCATCTCGTCGACCATCCTGGGATTGTGAGGCTGCCATGGACTTTCAGTTGACCGACGAGCAGACCCTGCTCCGCGACACCACCCGCGATCTGCTGTCGCGCAGCTACGACCCGGAGAGCCGCAACAAGGTGATCGGCACCGATCTGGGCTGGAGCCGCGAGGTGTGGAGCCAGCTCGCCGACACCGGAATCCTCGGCCTCGGCTTCGACCCGGACGAGGCGGGCCAGATCGAGATCATGGTCGTGCTCGCCGAGGCGGGACGCCGGCTGGCCCCCGAACCGATCCTGCACGCCGCGCTGGCGCCGGGTGCGCTGATCGCCGAGCTGGGCACCGACGCCCAGAAGGAACAGCTCGACGAGGTCGCGGCCGGCCAGCGGCTGCTCGCCTTCGCCCACCTGGAGCCCGGTCACCGCAAGGCGACCGAGGGCGTGGCCACCAAGGCTGTGCGGCAAGGAGATTCGTGGGCGTTGACCGGCAGCAAGAACCCGGTGCTGGCCGGTGACTGCGCCGACACGTTGGTGGTGAGCGCCGCCTTGCCCGACGGCGGCACCGGCCTGTTCCTGGTCGACGCGGAAGCACCGACCCGGCACCCCTACCGGACGTTCGACGGGCAGCGTGGCGCGCAGGTCGACCTGGACGCCACCCCCGCCGAACCCCTGGGCCAGGCGGTCGACGCCTCCCCGGCCATCCGCGACGCCATCGTCCGCATCCAGGCCGGGCTGTGCGCCGAGGCCCTCGGGGCGATGGAGGAGGCGCTGCGGCTGACCACCGATTACCTGAAGAGCCGCAAGCAGTTCGGCGTCACACTGAACAAGTTTCAGGCGCTCACCCAGCGGGCCGCCGACATGTACGTGTCGCTGGAATTGGCGCGCAGCATGAGCCTGTACGCGTCGATGTCCATCGCGGACGGCAACCTCGACCCGCTGATCGCGTCGCGCGCCAAGCTGCAGATCGGCCGCTCGGGCCGGCACATCGCGCAGGAGTCGATCCAGCTGCACGGCGGGATCGGGGTGACCGCGGAATATCCGGTGGCGCACTATGCGGCCCGGCTCACCGCGATCGAGCACACCTTGGGCACCTCCGGCGACCACTTGCACAACCTCATCGACCACCTCGGCGACTACGACCTGGCCCGGCTATAGCCGATGGCCGAGCCCGCCAAGCTCTCGCAAAGAGTCGTCGAGTTCCTGTCAGCGGGCACCCGCACCGGGATGCTGGGCTACGTCGCGGCCGACGGGCGGCCACTGGTGGCGCCGGTGTGGTTCGTGGTCGACGGCGACCAGCTGGCGTTCACCACCGGCCGGGACACGTCGAAAGGCCGTGCCCTGGCCCGTGATCCGCGCACGGTGATCTGCGTCGACGATCCCCATCCGCCGTATTCGTTCGTTCAGGTACAGGGCGTCGTCGCGCTCGGCGAGGAGCCGGCCGACGTGCTGGACGTGGCGACGCGGACCGGCGCGCGGTACATGGGCGCCGAGCGCGCCGAGGAGTTCGGCCGCCGCAACGCCGTCCCCGGTGAACTGGTGGTGCGGCTGCGCCCGACCAAGGTCATAGCCGGCTTCGATATCAGCGACTGAATCCCCCACCCGTCAAAGGAGACGCGATGAGCAAGCCCCCGATGGACCGCCCGCTCAAGGTGATCCAGTGGACCACCGGAAACATCGGGCGGCGCTCGCTGCACGCGATCATCGGCAGGGGAGACATGGAGCTGGTCGGGGTGTACGCACACGGGGCGGACAAGGTCGGGGTCGACGCCGCCGAACTGGCCGGCTGGCCGGAACCGACCGGCGTGCGGGCGACCAACGACATCGACGCGCTGCTCGCCCTGGGCCCCGACGCCTGTTGCTATAACCCCTTGTGGCCGAACGTCGACGAACTGGTGCGGTTGCTGGAATCGGGCGTCAACGTCTGCTCCAGCGCGGCCTGGATCACCGGCGGCAAGCAGACGCCCGAGGACCGCGAACGCATCGCGGACGCCTGCAAGCGAGGCGGTTCGACGATCTTCGGCAGCGGGGCGCACCCGGGCATGACGAACATGGTGGGCATGGTGCTGTCCGGCGCCTGTGAACGCGTCGACGAAATCCGCATCACCGAGTCGGTGGACTGCTCGACGTACGAATCGGCGGAAACCCAGACGGCGATGGGCTTTTCGCAGGATCCCGATACGCCTGGCCTCGCGGAAAGCGTGCGCCGCGAAAGCGAGGTCTTCGCCGAATCGGCCGCCATGATGGCCGACGCGATCGGGGCGAAGCTGGACCGGATGACCTTCGACTTGACCTTCACCGCCGCCACCGGCGATTCCGATCTGGGCTTCATGACCATTCCCGCGGGAACCGTCGGCGGCGTCTATGGCTACCACCGGGGCTGGGTGGGCGACCGCAACGTGGTCAGCGTCGGGTTCAACTGGACCATGGGCAGTCACGTAACCCCGCCCAAACCGCTGGAGCACGGCCACGTCATCCAGGTGTTCGGGCTGCCCAACATGCGCACGGTGCTGCACTGCCTGCCGCCCAAGGATTGGACCGAGCCGGGGTTCATGGGCTTGGGCATGATCTACACCGCGATGCCGGTCACCAACGCGGTCCCGGCCGTGGTGGCCGCCAAGCCCGGGATCGTCACCCTTGCCGACTTACCGCCGGTCACGGGCCGCGTGGCGGGGTAGGCGCGTATGCCGTTCGCCACATCGAAGGGCCCCGGAGGAACGCTTGCGTGCACTAAGGTTTACAGTGCTTAGCTGAGCAAATAGTCGAAAAGACAGCGGTGTCGTCGACGACATAGGTGAGCTTTGCGGCAATGCCCGGACGGCGGGCAAGCGGAAGGCGGTCAGGTGGTGGCTAGTCCAGGCTCGGGTCCACGTACTCCCACCGTGACCCGTGTGCTCAAGCGGGCGTGGATACCCCTGGTTTTGGTGGTCGTCCTGGCCGTTTCGGCATTGATCGTGTCGCGGCTTCACAAGATCTTCGGCTCGCAGGACCTCAACGCGAACGCCGGCAAGGGGATCGAAATCGTGCAGTTCAACCCGAAGGTCGTGGTGTACGACATCACCGGCCCGCCCGGCGCCACCGCCAACATCAACTACTGGGACGAGAACGCCAACACCCATCAGGTGAACGCCGCGCCGCTGCCGTGGTCGACCACCATCTCGACGACGTTGCCGTCGGTCAGCGCCAACATCATGGCGCAGAGCGACAGCGGCGAGATCACCTGCAAGATCACGGTGGACGGCGTCGTGCGCGAACAGCGGAGTTCCGACGGCCACAACGCGCAGACCTTCTGCCTGGTGAAGTCCGCATGAGCAACGCGAGCAACGAAACCCAACGCGACCTGAGCGCGGCCGACACCGGCCCGATCAACACCAAGGGCCTGTCCAAGTCCGAGCGGGGTCACCGCCCGTACCTGCCACATGCGATCCGGATCTTCGCGGTGCCGATCATCCTGGTTTGGTTGTTCGTGACGGTCCTCGTGAACGTCATCGTTCCGACACTGGAAAAAGTCGGTGAGGCCCACTCGGCGCCGATGACACCGCTGGACGCGCCGTCGATGAAGGCGATGATGCGCCTGGGCCACAACTTCCACGAATTCGACTCCAACAGCACGGTGATGATCGTGTTGGAGGGCCAGCAACCGCTCGGCACCGACGCGCACCAGTACTACGACAAGCTGATTCGGCAACTCCGCCAGGATCCCAAGCACATTCAGCACATTCAGGACTTCTGGGGCGACCGGCTGACGGCCGCGGGTGCACAGAGCGCCGACGCCAAGAGCGCCTATGTGCAGGTGAACCTCGCCGGCAACCAGGGCACCACGCTGGCCAACGAGTCCGTGGATTCCGTCCGCAAGGTGATCGAGGAGAACAAGGCGCCGCCCGGCGTGAAGGCCTACGTCACGGGCCCTGCCGCGCTGTCCGACGATATGCACATCATCGGTAACGCCAGCCTGGCCAAGATCACGCTGTTCACCCTGGGCGCCATCGCGATCATGTTGCTGCTGGTGTACCGGTCCATCGTGACGACGCTGGTGCAGCTGTTCATGACCTTTGTCGCGCTGGCGTGTTCGCGGGGGGTCGTCGCGGTCCTGGCGTACCACAACGCATTCGGGCTCACCACGTTCGCCGCCAACATCCTCACCATGTTGGCGATCGCGGCCGGGACGGACTACGGCATCTTCCTGATCGGCCGCTATCAGGAGGCGTTGGCCGCGGGCGAAGACCGAGAAACCGCGTACTACACCACTTTCAAGGGCGTCGCCCCGGTCGTCTTGGGTTCGGGCCTGACGATTGCGGGCGCGACCTATTGCCTCAGCTTTTCGCGGCTACCGTGGTTCAACACCATGGGCGCGCCCGTGGCGATCGGCATGATCGTCGTGGTGCTGGCCGGCGTCACGCTGGGGCCCGCGGTGGTCTTCGTCGGCAGCCGCTTCCACCTGTTCGAGAGGCAGGCCAAGCGTGGCCGGCTGTGGCGGCGGGTGGGTACCGCCGTAGTACGTTGGCCGGCACCGGTTTTGGCCGTGAGCGCCGCGGTCGTGCTGGTCGGCATGATCGCCCTGCCGAGCTTTCACACGAGCTACAACGACCGCCATTACCTGCCGTTGTCCGCGCCGTCCAACCAAGGACAAGAGGCCGCGAACCGGCACTTCTCGGAGGCACGGATGAACCCCGACCTGTTGATGGTCGAATCCGACCACGACATGCGGAACCCGGCCGACATGCTGGTTTTGGACCGGGTCGCCAAGAACGAGATGCGCACGCTCGGCATCGCCATGGTGCAGGACATCACCCGGCCGCTGGGCATCCCGATTCAGCACAGCTCGATTCCGTTCCAGAACAGCATCCAAAGCCAGACGACGATGCAGAACATGGGCTTCCTCAAGGAACGCATCGCCGACATCCTGCGGATGGCCGACGACCTGCAGACCCAGATCGAGACGACGCAGCGCCAGTACGAGGTGTCCAAAGACCTGGCCAACGCCGCCGAGGACAGCGCCAAGACCACGGCGGTGACGTCGCAGATCACCGATACCCTGCGCGACCACATCGCGGATTTCGACGACACCTTCCGGCCCGTGCGCTCCTACTTCTACTGGGAGCGGCACTGCTACGACATTCCGTTGTGCATCGGGTTGCGGTCGCTGTTCGACACGTTCGACGGATTCGATCAGCTCGCCGAGCAATTCCATTACCTGACAACCGATATCGAGCACACCGCGAAGGCCTCACGCGACCTGACCGAGTTGTTTCCGACGCTGATCAACACGCTGAAGACGACCCGGGGCATCACCTTGACCCTGTATCAGACGTTCAAGGCGATGATCGACCAGATGGAGGCGATGAGCAACACCGCGATCGTGATGGGTCAAAGCTTCGACGCATCGAAGAACGACGACTTCTTCTACCTGCCGCCCGAGGCCTTCGACAACCCGGACTTCCAGACCGGCCTTCGAATGTTCTTGTCGCCGGACGGTAAATCGGCGCGGTTCTTCATAACGCATCAGGGTGATCCGATGTCGCCGGAGGGCATTGCGCAAGTCGACGCCGAACGCACCGCCGCGCAGGAGGGTCTGAAGCAATCGTCGCTGTCCGACGCCCGGGTCTATCTGGGCGGAACCGCCGCGACGTTCAAGGACATGGCCGACGGCGAGAAGTACGACCTGATGATCGCCGTGGTGTCCGCCCTGACGCTGATCTTCATCATCATGCTGCTGCTCACCCGCAGCGTGGTGGCCGCGTTGGTGATCGTCGGCACCGCGGCCAGCTCGATCGCGGCGTCGTTCGGGCTGTCCGTGCTGATTTGGCAGGACCTGTTCGGCATCAGGATCCACTGGATCGTGATGGCGCTGTCCGTGATCATCCTGCTGGCCGTCGGATCCGACTACAACCTGCTACTGGTCTCCCGGTTCAAAGAGGAGATCCATGCCGGCCTCAAGACGGGAATCATCCGATCTATGGCGGGTACCGGTGGGGTGGTGACCGCGGCGGGTCTGGTGTTCGCGTTCACCATGGCTGCCATGTTGGGCAGCGACTTGCGGGTGCTGGGGCAGTTCGGGTCGACGGTGTGCATCGGTCTGCTGCTCGACACGCTCGTCGTGCGGACGTTGCTGATGCCGTCGATCGCGACGCTGCTGGGCCGTTGGTTCTGGTGGCCGCAGGTGGTGCACCCGCGCGGGGACAACGCGCGGCGCGCGGTGCCGGCTTAAGTCGGCGGCTGCACGACGACCGCGACGGCTCCCGCGCCGACGTGCAACGCCAGCACCGGCCCTAACGGGGTGATGATCGCCGGCTCGCAGGCGGGTAACCGCCGCGCCAGCGTCGCCGTCACCTCCTTGGCACCGTCCGGGTTGGCGACGTGATGCACCGCCAGCGCGCACGCGCTGTCGCCGGCCGCCTCGCAGACCCGGTCGACCATCGCCTCCGTCGCGTGACTGACTGTGCGCACCCGTTGCGCCAGAACGAGTTTGCCGTCGTCGATGCGCAGCACCGGCTTGAGCGACAGCGCGGTGCCCAGCCACGCGGTGGCCCCGCCGATCCGCCCGCTGCGGCGCAGGTTGTCCAGCCGGTGCACGACCATGAACGCGTGGCTGTGCCGGGCGGCCACGGTCGCCGCCTCGGCGACCGCGTCGAGGTCGCCGCCGGCGGCCGCGGCCCGCGCGGCGGCCAGCGCCGCGAAGCCGGTGCCCATCGCGGTGGTCTTCGAGTCGACCACCCGCACGCGGGGGTCCAGGTCGGCGGCGGTCCGTTCGGCGGCGCCGCAGGTCCCCGACAACCCGGACGAAATGTGCACCGCCACCACGCCGTCCCCGCCACTGTCGGCCAGCGCCTGCTGATAGGCGTCGGCGAGTTCGGCCGGCGTGGCCGCCGCGGTGGTGGCATGGCGCTTGTAGACGTCGTCGGGGATCTCGTCCACACCATCGCGCAGATCGACTCCGTTGAGCAGAATGTGCAGCGGCACAACGCGTATCGCCCACCGGTCCAGCAGGTCGGCCGGTAGGCGCGCCGACGCGTCGGTCACCACCACGACGGTCACGAGTGTGGCTTATCGGTCGCCACTGGTGCCTTTTGCAACGCCTGATTGCCCGGCTTCTCCTCATCGCGCTGCGCGTCCCCCGCAAGCGGGCGCTGCGCGTCCCCCGCAAGCGGGCGCTGCCCCCACTGCATCGTCGCCACGCCCGCCTCGGCCAGCGCCTTCAGCATCAGCTCGGCGACCGCCTGATGGGCTTCGAAATTCCAGTGGATGCCGTCGGGATTTCCCCGCCCGGACATGATCTGTTCGGCGACAGCGGCTTTGAGATCCACCAGGGGAACGTCGTGGCTTTGCGCCCACTCGGTGATCGCGGCCGCGGTCCCCGCGCGGCCATGGTGGGCCCGGCCGTACGTGTCGGCGATGTGCACCGACGGCAGCGACGCGACGATCGGGATGCCGGGGCGGTTGAAATCGATTGCCCCGCGCGTCTGCTCGAGGTATTCGGCGCTGAGGTGCGGCGGCAGCGCGGACCGGGCCACCGGCGAGAGCCGGGGTTGCAGCCAGCCGTATCCGTCGCGGACCCAGCGCCGCAACCGCGGCGGGCGCACGTAGCGGATCAGCTCGCGCAACGCGGTCGGCAACACCGACGGCAGCGAATCCATGCCGCCGGTGGCGAAAATGACGGCGCCCGCCCGGGGCAGCGCCGCCCAGGCGCGCGGGTCCTGGGTCGCCGCCCACCAGATGTCACGGCAGGTCCAGCCGATACGTCCGATGAGTTCGACGTCCCAACCCAGTTTGGCGGCAACGATATTCGGCCAGATCCGGGGGTCGTCGGCGGGCAGGCCGCCGGTGGGCCCGTAGTAGGCCAGGGAATCGGCGAAGATCAGCAGCGTGGGCCGGGCGTCAGAGGACATCGTTGGACACCTGCGCCGAAGCGTTCCAGACGTCGAGGCGCCAGCGGATGCCGTCGAAACCCGCCGCGTCGTCGTCGGAATGGCCGGAAAGCTGCACCCAGCTGGCATTGCCCATGCCGCCCAGCACCGGCCAGTTGGCGACCGGGAGCTTCAGCAGCGCGGCCGCCAGCGCGGCGATCAGGCCGCCGTGGGCCACCAGCACCACCGGCCGGTCGGCGTGCTGGGGGTCGCCCCATTCCGGTTCGCCGGAGACCAATTCGGCAACCAAGGGCACGCTGCGGGCGGCCACGTCGACGCGGCTTTCGCCGCCATGCGGCGCCCAGGTGGCGTCCTCGCGCCAGGCCAGCCGGGCCCCGGGGGCCTGGGCGTCGACCTCGGTATGGGTCAACCCCTGCCAGTCCCCGAGATGGGTCTCGCGCAAGCGCTGGTCGACTCGGATCGGCAGGCCGGTCCGCTCCCCCAGCCGCACGGCGGTGTCGTAGGCGCGGTGCAGGTCCGACGACACGATCAGCAGCGGCTGCAGCTTGCCGAGCACCTCGGCGGCCGCGATCGCCTGGGCCCGCCCGAGCTCGCTGAGTTCGGAGTCCAGTTGGCCCTGCATCCGGCTGCCGGCGTTGAACTCGGTTTGCCCGTGCCGCAACATGATCAGGCGACGAATGGTCATGGCGCGTCCGCTGAATCCTCGGGGCCCTCGGCCAAATCCACGGGCACCACCGGGCAGTCGCCCCACAACCGGTCCAGGGCGTAGAAGTCGCGGTCGTCCTGGTGCTGGATGTGCACGACGATGTCGCAGTAGTCCAGCAGCGTCCAGCGGCCCTCCCGGGTGCCCTCCCGTCGGGCCGGCTTGTATCCCGCCCTGCGCATCTTCTCCTCGACCTCGTCGACGATGGCGTTGACCTGTCGTTCGTTGGACGCGGAGGCGATGACGAAGCAGTCGGTGATGACCAGCTGACCCGACACGTCGATCACGACGACGTCGTCGGCCAGCTTCGAGGCGGCCGCGCCGGCGGCCACCGTCGCCATGTCGATGGCTTCCGGGGTGGCGGTCATGGGTTGTTCCCGGCGGGCAGGCTCGATCGGCTCACGGTGTCCTTCGATGGTTCAGCGGCGCGATACAGCCGGCGCTTGGAGACGTATTGCACGACACCGTCGGGCATCAGGTACCACAGGGGCCGACGCTGTTCGGCGCGCAGGCGGCAATCGGTCGACGAGATCGCCAGCGCCGGAATCTCGACCAGCGTCAGCACATCGTCTTCCAGCTCGCCCAGCACGCCGGTGATGTGTTCGCGCCGCAGCTCGTATCCGGGCCGGCTGACGCCGACGAACCGCGCCAAGTCGAACATCTCCGCCCAGCCCTGCCACGACAGGATGGAAGCGAGCGCATCGGCGCCGGTGATGAAGTACAGCTGCGAATCCGGGTTCAGGGCCTGCAGATCCCGCAGCGTGTCCTTGGTGTAGGTGGGCCCGGCGCGGTCGATGTCGACCCGGCTCACCGAGAAGCGGGGGTTGGAGGCGGTGGCGATCACCGTCATCAGATACCGGTCCTCCGCGGCCGAAACCTCGCGGTCCTTCTGCCAGGGCTGACCGCTGGGCACGAACACGACTTCGTCGAGGTCGAACAGGTCGGCGACCTCGCTGGCGGCGACCAGGTGCCCGTAATGGATGGGATCGAACGTCCCACCCATCACGCCGAGCCTGCGAAGCTGCTTTTGCACGGTTTGCCAGCTTACTTGAGGCGGCGATCCGGCCCGATTTCGTCACAGCGGCCACAGCGGCCCCGGCTAACACCGCCGGGGGTCACGCTGGCGTGACTCTCGGCCCTCCCCGCCACGCTGGCGTGACGCTGGGCCACGCGGGAACCGCCCTACACCGGCAGCAACTGGTCGATCACCGCGGCCAGCTGCTTGGCCGACCGGCATTCGTGCATCGTGATGACCTCCTGGTAGCGCGGCACCGCCGAGTCGCCGCTGCCCCACAGATGCCTGGGCTCGGGATTGAGCCAGTGCGCGTGCCGGCTCGCGGTCACCATGTGGGACAGCAGCTCGGTCTCCGGATTGCGGTAGTTGGTGCGGCCGTCGCCGAGCACCAGCAGCGAGCTGCGCGGCGACAGCACGTTGGGGAACGCCTGCACGAACGACGCGAAGGCGTTGCCGTAGTCGGAATGCCCGTCACGGCTGAACACGCCGGCCTCCCGGGTGATCCGCTGGATCGCCACGGCCAGATCGGCCTCCGGCCCGAACATGTGAGTCACCTCGTCGGTGGTGTCGATGAACGCGAACACCCGGACCCGCGAGAACTGTTGGCGCAGAGCGTGTACCAGCAGCAGGGTGAAGTGGCTGAAACCGGCGACCGAGCCGGACACGTCGCACAGCACCACCAGTTCCGGTCGCGCCGGCCGCGGTTTGGCCAGCACCACGTCGATCGGCACGCCGCCGGTGGACATCGACTTGCGCAGCGTCTTGCGCAGGTCGATCACCCCGGCGCGGCTGCGCCGGCGCCGGGCCGCCAGCCGGGTGGCCAGGGTGCGGGCCAGCGGGGCGACCACCCGTTGCATCTGGCGCAGCTGTTCGCCGGATGCCCGCAAGAACTCGACGTTCTCGGAAAGCTGTGGAATGCCGTACATCTGGACGTGATCGCGGCCCAGCTGTTCGGCGGTGCGCCGTTTCGTCTCCGCGTCGACCATCTTGCGCAGCTGGGTGATCCGCTGCGCGGCAAGCGCTTTGGCGATCTGCTCCTGGGTGGGAGTGGGCTCGTCGCCATACGGGGCGAGCAGTCCGGCCAGCAGCTTGCCCTCCAGCTCGTCCAGGGCCATCGCCTTGAGCGCCTGGTAGGAGGAGAACGAAGGGCCGCGGCTGGAACTGTATTTGCCGTAGGCCTCCACGATCCGCGCGATCATGGCGACCAGCCGCTCGTCCATGTCGGCCAGGTCGGGGTTCTCGTTGAGCAGATCCAGCAGCATCTGGCGCATGGCCTCGACGTCGTCGGGCGGCAACGAGTCGTCGCCCGGGGTCCCGTCGCCTTCCTCGTCGGTGACCGTCGCGCGCGCGCCCAGCGCCGCGGGGAACCACAGGTCGAACATGGCGTCGTAGGTGTCGCGGTGTTCGGGGCGGCGCAGCACCGCGCACGCGAGTCCCTCGCGCAGCACCTCCCGATCGCCCAGACCAAGGGTGGCCATCACCCGGCCGGCGTCCACGGTCTCGGACGGTCCCACCGAAATGCCCACTCCGCGAAGCGCTTCCACGAAACCCACCAGGTGGCCGGCCAGCCCGTGCGGGGCGAGCGGCCGGGTGGGGCGGATGCGGCGGGCGGCCATCTTTGTTGAGCCCTTTCCCTAATTGAGCCGGAGCTCCCCGGCCGCGCGCTGCTGGTCGGATTGATGCTTGAGGACCACCCCTAGGGTGGCCGCGACGACGGCGTCGTCGATGGTGTCCAGGCCCAGCGCGAGCAGCGTGCGGCCCCAGTCGATCGTCTCGGCGATGGACGGCACCTTCTTGAGCTGCATGCCGCGCAACACCCCGATGATGCGCACCAGTTCCTCGGCGAGGTGCTGCGGCAGCTCGGGCACCCGCGACAACAGGATCCGGCGTTCCAGCTCGGGGCTGGGAAAGTCGATGTGCAAGAACAGGCATCGACGCTTGAGGGCCTCGGACAGTTCGCGGGTGGCGTTGGAGGTCAACACCACGAACGGCGTCCGCTCGGCGGTGATGGTGCCCAGTTCGGGAACTGTCTCTTATACACATCTGACGCTGCCGA